>JBGPOG010000169.1:0-8220 GCA_041487935.1 Chthonomonadia bacterium
CCTCCTGTTGCACCGCCGCCATCGCTTCGTCCGCTCCGGTATCTTCAGAATGTGCCGTTGCGGTGATTTCTACCCAGCGCGCCTCTTCCTCGCGGAGTGTTCGACTGGAATCCTTCAGACGGGCGGATTCGGCAGTTAGATCTCGGACGGAAGTCTCGGACCGCTCGACATCCCGTCCCGCGGACGAAAGCTCTCCTTCGCGCGCGGCCTGCAATACCTGGACCTCTGCTTGATCGCGGGCTGCGTTCGCCATACGCCGATCCAGTTCTGCCAGCGAACGAGTCGTGGCCTCCAAATCGGCTTCGAGCGTCTCGACCGGCGCCTCGAGCTGGGGGACGCCGCGGCCAAGATCGTCGATCACCCCCTGTCGGCCGACGAGGTGCGATCCCTTGCCTTGCAACGATCCGCCCGTCATGGCGCCGCCAGGAGTGATCAACTCACCCTGGAGCGTAACGATGCGGCTCCAACTATCCAGGCGTTTGGAGGCATCGATCGCGGACGGTAGATCATTGGCCACAATAACCCGCCCAAGCAGAAGCTCCAATACTACACGGAAGCGGTCTTCTGTTGAGACGACGTCGCACGCGACTCCCAAAAGGCCGGACAACTTGGACAGTCTCTCCACATTGATTCGCGGGGCAGGACGCAGCAGCGGCAGCGCCAAGAAAGTTGCACGGCCGCCCCGGTGTTCTGTAAGCCATCCTATTGCCGCTTTCGCTTGCGCCTCCGTCTCACAAACAATGTCCTGGAGGCTACCCCCTAGAGCAACCTCTATCGCAGTTCTGTAGGTTTCCGGGACGGTTATAAGATCGACCGCGGGAGCGTAGAAACCATTGAGGTCGCCCCGCTTGTGCGCCTGAAGGACGGATCGCACCCCTTGAAAGAAGCCCTCGCCGGCTTCCTGTAATTCGGTAAGTGTGGCCAGGCGGCTCGATCTCTCTGCAAGCAAACGCCTCGCGGATTCCAGGGATGTCCTTGCTTGGGACTCTTTGTCCCGAAGTCGATTGAGTTCCGCTTCAAGCGAAGTGCGTACCTCCGCGGCTCGAATGAGATCCTCCTGGCAAATTCGTAGAGTATCAGTTGCAGTTTGTATTCGCTCTTTCGCGGCTTGCAGTTGAGCTCCGGCAACCTTGAGGTCTTCGTCCAGGCGTGTAAGTCTCTCCGAAGTCTCCGCCAATCTGGCGCGGCAAGCAGTTAGGGCGGATTCTCGCTGGGCTCTCTGTTCTGCCAGTCGAAGCAGCATTCCCTGGCGATCTTGTGACGCGCGCTGGGCTTCCTGGACAGCCAACTCTAGCTCCGAGAGCTTAGTTCGCGCGGCCGAACGCTCTTGGAGACGTGATTGCTCCTGTTCTCTGAGCTGGTCCAATGCTTTTTGACGTGCTTCGATCTCTCTTGACAGCGCCAGCGTACGGTCCGCGAACTGACGGATCTCTTCATCCAGGGCATCCGCATTTTGCTCGGCCGAAGCGCCTCGCTCGCTGACGAGCTGGAGCTGGCTTTCGGTTCGCTCAACCGCGGAATGAGCGCTCTGATGCGCGATACGGGCGATCTCAGCTTCCTGCTCGGCTTGAGCGAGCTCACCGCCGATCGATTCAGATTCGCGCTCGAGCACCCCAAGGTCGGAGTCGAACTTCCGGATGGCTTCTTGATCGAGGTCACACTCCTGGCGCGCCGAATACAGCTCGTAGTCCGATTTTTTCAGCTCGGCGATCAAGAGATCGACTTCGATCTGCTGGAGCCTCTCGGTCAGCTCCAGAAACCTTCGGGCTTGCGAAGCCTGTTCAGACAGGGGTTCACGCTGCTGTTCCAACTCATAAACGATATCGCGAACCCGGTTGAGGTTCGCCTCGGCTTGCTCGAGCTTTCGGACCGCTTCGCGCTTCTTTACGCGATATTTCTTGATTCCGGCGGCTTCCTCGAAGAGCTCCCGGCGGTCTTCCGGGCGGGCGGACAGAACGGCATCTATCTCACTCTGGCTGACGAACCCGTAGGCGCCCTTGCCCACTCCCGTGTCAAGGAAAAGCTCCACGATGTCTTTCAGGCGGCAGGGCGAATTGTTGAGGAGGTACTGGCTTTCGCCTGAGCGGTAGACCCGGCGGGTGATCGCAACTTCAGCAAAGTCGATCGGCAGCGATCGGTCGCTGTTATCGACCGTGAGCTTGACCTCCGCCATGCCTAGCGGCTTTCGCTTATCGGTGCCTGCGAAAATCACGTCGCGAGACTCCGCGCCTCGCAGTAGTCGGGGGTTCTGCTCGCCCATCACCCAGAGGATGGCGTCGGCGATGTTAGACTTGCCGCTGCCGTTGGGGCCGACCACGCACGTCAACCCGTCGCCGATTTCAATCTCGGTCTTCTCGGCAAACGTTTTGAAGCCCACAAGCTGGAGTTTCTTAAGCTGCACGCAATGTCCTGGAGGGAAATGAATCGTCCGGTCGCATTTCAAGAGGAATGACGAACGCTGGAACTATTATACGCGGAAACGGAAGGGGAAGACGACGTTTGGAGCGCACATTCGCGACATGGGTTTATGTGCCCGCCGCAAACTTCTGGACGCGCGCATTCCCTGCGTCGACGACGTAAAGAAATCCCTTGCTGTCGAACGCCAGGCCGTGGGGAGCTACGAAATGGCCGGGTTCCGGGCCTTCGCCGGAAATCCCGTAAAGGTAGTCCCCGGTGTCCGTAAAGCACTGCACGCGGTTGTTGGTAGTGGGGGCCCAGATATGGTTGCGCTTGTCCGCGACGATTCCGATAGGTCCGGGCAGGTTCTTGGGGCCGCCGCCGAAACCGCCCGGCTCGATCGAGTTCCATCAACGAATGCGCGCTACTTGACTTCTGCCGGGTCGTCCGTCTTCTTCGCGGCGACTTTGCGCGCTTTACCATGCGGCCGTGCCGGCGCTCCGTCTCCCGCCACCTTTCGCGCCTCGGCTGCTTCGCGAGCTCGACGCAGCTCCTCGGCCTTCGCAGTTTCAGCGCGAGCCTGCAGGAATGCCGCCATCTGCGCCTCCAAAGTCTCCACGGGCGCGCTCGATGCCTTGCGCGCCCTTGTCTCCGCCCAATCGCGCATGTAGGCGATCTTCTCCCGCATGGTCATGGACAGCGGGACAGATACACGTGCGGCTTTAAGGAGGTCGTCGCCGGATAACTCTCGGTCGGCATAAAACGCCTCGTGCAGAGAGTCATACACCACTTGCTCGATCTCCGCGCCGCTGAATCCCGGAGTTGCTTCCGCCAGGCCCTTGACACCGAATTTCTCCGGATCGCGGCCGCTTTTGCGTAAGTGAATTCGGAAGATCTCCGCGCGCTCTTCTTCTGAGGGCAGATCGATAAAGAATATCTCGTCGAAGCGTCCTTTACGTAAAAGTTCCGGGGGAAGCGATTCGATCTGATTCGCGGTCGCGACCACGAATACCGGAACGGTCTTTTCTTGCAGCCAGGTGAGGAATGTAGAGAAAACCCGTGACGTTGTGCCGCCATCCGTCGAGCCGGAGCCCGACGACCCGGAGAAGCCTTTCTCCAACTCATCCAACCACAGAACGCAGGGCGCAACCGATTCTGAGACACGGATCGCCTTCCTCATATTCTCTTCGGAAGAGCCAACGATCCCTGCGAAGATCTTGCCGACGTCCAGACGCAGCAGCGGCAGCCGCCATTGCGCGCCGATCGCCTTGGCAGAAAGACTCTTCCCGCAGCCCTGGACGCCTAACAGAAGGATTCCCTTCGGCTCCGGCAGCCCGAAGGCGCGCGCTTTGTCGCTAAACGCGACCGCACGCTTGTTCATCCAATCCTTCATGACGTCCAGCCCGCCGACATCGCTGAACCGGGCATCCATGGGATAGTACTCCAGGATTCCGGACTTCCGAATGATCTGTTCCTTCTCCGAAAGAATCACCTTGACGTCGAAAGTGCGGGTCTCGATCAGCGACTTGGCGAATACGTTTTCCGCCTCCATCGCCGTTAAGCCTTGAGCGGCCTTCAGGACGTGCTCGCGCTCTTCCGGGGTCAGGTCTGTATCCACGTCCGGCTTGCCCGGGACTGACCGGATAATGTCATCGAGCTGCTTGCCCAGGTCTTCATATGACGGCAGGCCGAAGTCGACAACCGTTACTTCCTTTTCCAATTCCGGAGGCAGCTTGAGGATTGGAGACAGGATGATCAGGTTCTTATAGCTGTTCTTGAGCGCAATCGTGAGGTCGCGCAGACGCCGTGTCACGTTGAAATCTCCGATGAAGGAGTGAAAGTCTTTCAGCAGAAAAATATTCTGGTCCGGCGAATTGAGCACGTAATCCAGCGCGACGAGCGGCTCGCGCGTGGAGTGGTCGCGCTGGCCGGTTGCGCTGGGGAAGCCCTGGGAAACCGTCCAGACCTGCAGCTTTTTGCCGCGCTCCCGGGCAATGTTGCGAAGCGCATCTTCCACGCGCCTCTCTTCCCACGAAACGACATAGATCAACGGGTATCGCGCGCGGATAAGCGTTTCGAGCTCAGTGCTTGATTTGGATGCCAATGAGACCTCCGGATGGTTTCACGTCGTTTGAGTGAATCGCTAACGCTATAGCAATACAGATCGTAACGCATCGCGCCAACAACTTTCGACCTCAGATGGACAATGACCTGCACATAGACCTGGTTGACAAGCCCGAAGAAACCTAATTTGCAGAACCAAGGATTGCCTTAGTAAAACACTTGCTCTACTTCGGCTTCGCCGAATCCACCTGAGGGGCCATCCCAGGCAACTCGCCCGTCACGTAATGCGACGATCCGGGTGCAGTACCGCTTTGCAGACCTTACGTCGTGCAAGCTCAGAACCAGAGTAGATCCCCGCTCCTCGGCCAGCCGGACGAGCAGTGAGAGAATCTCATCAGCCGTTCGAACGTCTAAATTCGCCGTAGGCTCGTCGCCGAGGATTAGCGGAGCTTCTTGAACCAACGCCCGGGCAAGCCCAACGCGTTGTCTCTGACCCCCCGAGAGCTGCCGGACCAGCCGGTCTTCATAGCCCTCCAGCCCAACTTCGGTGATTGCCTGTCGCGCCCGCCTGATGTCCTCACGAGGGAAAGATCCAAGCGCGCTCGAGAGAGTGGACAAATACCCCAGCCGGCCTACTAAAACGTTCGTCAGCACCGAGAGCCGCTCGATTAGCGCAAACTCCTGGAACACCATTCCAATTCTGCGGCGCAATCCCCGGAGGCCCGCTACGCCGAGCGAGCGAACTTCTTCGCCCAACACCCGAATGTCACCGGAAGTGGGTATCACGAGACCGTTAATCGCGCGCAGGAACGTCGACTTGCCCGCGCCGGACGGACCAATTAATCCCACTCGTTCGCCACTGTGGATCGTTAGGGTTACACAGTCGAGAGCCCTCTTGTCACCGAGGTATGCGTGAGAGACCTCGCGCATCTCCACGATCGGCTGGTCGATCACTTTTTCTTTTTGTCCAGAGAGGTCAGGTCGAGGTTCAGGCTCTTCGCCTTTTCGCGCACGCCGTCGAACATCTTGTCGTCAGGCGGCACCATTTTATCGTGAGGCGCCTTGAGCATTGCGGCGCGCCCCTCGGGATCGGTGTTCATATCGAGAAATGCCTTTTTCAGCTTCGCCACGTCACTGTTCGACAGGTTCCCGCGTCCTACGTAGATGCCATTCGGAATCTCCTCGGTCGTACCGATGATCCGCATGGCCGTAGCCTTTTCCGGATGTCCTCGATACGCGACTTCGAACACGTTCTCATACGCGGCCCCGGCGTCCGCCGCGCCATTCTCCACCGCCTTGACCACGACGTTAGCGTCGCCGGCATTGTACGATTGCTTCAAAGCCGTGATCGGAACGCCGTTCTGTTCGAGCACCCGCATTGGAAGCAGATAACCGGAGGTGGACGTCGGATCGCCGAAAGCCATCCGCCTTCCCTTGAGGTCCGCGATCGTTTTGATCGGACTATCGGCGCGAACGAAGATGATCCCGTGATAGGTCAGCTTGCCCTTGATGATCGGCATCGAGAGCGGGATGATCTTCATCCGGTTGGTCGCAATCGCATAGGGCAGGGGAGATAAATACGCAACGTCCACCTGCCCGGATTCCAGCGCCGCCAGCACGCCGGCATAATCCACGACCGAAACAAACGTCCCGGTCGTAACACCCATCCGGTGCGCGAGGTATGCCGCCATCGGCGAGTACTCTTCAGTCAGCTTATCGACGCCCTCGTAGGGGACGATCGTTAATGACAGGGTCTTTCCGACGGGCCGAGCGGTGCTTGTTCTAACCGGAGAGGAGAGAGGTGCGAAGGCGGATTTTGGACCGCAGCCCGAAACAACCGCGGTGATAGCAGCCGCGATTATCAGCAGAGCAGCATTCCGCAATCGCCGGGCATCACGTTTCTGTTTTATCACGCCGAATTATAGACGCATGTCGCGTTATGCGTCAAGCGTTGAGAATCAAAGGGGAACAAGCCGTCGAAAGCCATGAGCTAGAATAACCGGATAGAGTCCAATATTGCGGACCATCGCCATTATACGCGAGAACCTTGGAACTTGTGACTTTTGACCCTGGCTAACTAGGGCTAATGAATGGGCAAGCGCTCGTAGATGGCTAGGACCAAACGGACCATCATGGATTCCGGACACCAGGCTGGCGGGTAGTTTCTCTGCTCCGTGCGATGCGCCGCACCATGCCGCGACAATCGCCGCGGTTGTGTCTGTATCCCCGCCTGCCATAATCGCTTCTTGAATTGCTTCCAACGGATCCGAGCCGAACCTTGCGAAACAGAATGCCGCAAACGGGACTGTGTGCAGCACGTATCCGCTCGTCTTCAACTGAAGTGCAGCGGTTTCAACGTGCCCTCCATCGTTTGCGAGCTTAAGCGCGGTCTCGATAGATTGCCGAAGCGGATCGGCATGGACACAGTCGAGGGCAAGCTTCCCACACTCGTAAGGGGAAGGGCATGAGCCGGAGGCCGCAAGAGCTGCGACTTCGGCGACATAAACGGCTCCTGAGACCGCCAATTCGTGTGTATGGGTTACCCGAGCAATCGCGGCAGCGAATTCTCGACGGGATGCCAGATCGTCCGCGAAGAAAGCGCCGGTAATAGCGGATCGCATCGCCGCGCCATTCCCGGCAGAGGGCACGCCCGAGTTCTTTAGTCCGGCCGCTGCGCGAAGACAGCTCCGCAGGGTGCCCAATCCTATTCCCCATGGCAGTCGGAAGAACCATCCGACGAGTGACTTACGGAAGCTGGCCGCACACGCTTCTGCATCCGCGCTGTGAAGAATCAAACTCTGGGCGACCAGGGCAGATTGCTCAGTGTCATCGGATACGAAACCCCTGCGGCCAAACAGATGAAATCGATCGGGGCGGCCGAATCGCCGGGCAATTGCTCTCGGGGTCATTCCTTCCATTGGAATTCCCAGGGCATCGCCAAGAGCAGTTCCCAGCAATACGCCCGCAAGTCGAACTTCAAGGTCAATCTCACGCTCTTCGGTTCGGCTGTCGTTCATGATGCATCATGGTGGCGAATTGACTAGTGTAGTGTCTCAGTAATGTCATTACAACGACGACAAAGCGGCAAGAGCGTCATTCCGAACCGCCTTTGTGAGGAATCTGGCCAGACGGCCACCCGTATGGGTGTTTTTGGCTCGCATTGTAAGAACGAGTCGGAGACACTACACTAGCGCCTTACTTTTCTGCCAGTCATCCATCTCATCCCAAGGCCAAAGCGGGCGGGGAATGTTATGGTATGGATAGTTCCAGAAGTCCGACGGAGCGCAGCCCGGAGCGCGGACGACGAACACCTTCTTGGCCCGCGCTTCGTAAGCAGCCCGGAACCCGCACGGACTCTTGGCTACGAGGACAGCGGCCGAAAACGGATCGATACCGCCGGACAGGAAGAACTCCGGCGCGAAATGAGGACCGGTTCGAGAAGTCGCCAGGAGATAGATATTGCCCGTCCGAAGCACGGCAGAGCGTCCCATGTCGATGGAAAGGTTGGTTCCCAGATGTCCGGATAGAACGAAGCGGGCGTCAAATAATCTCTCTACGATCGGGTTCATTTCGATGGGCCTGAAATGAATGTAATCTCTGAACCCGCCAACAGGTACGCTGAGAGTCGCCGATGCGCCCGCCATTTCCGCCTTACGAACAATCTCCGGGGCGACCATCGGAACCAGCACGGGCCGCTTCCATGTGTACTTCAGAAGCTCCGCGAGAATGAAGTTGCTGTCTCCCGGCGCCCCGGATGTC
>JBGPOG010000170.1:0-8193 GCA_041487935.1 Chthonomonadia bacterium
CGTAGCGCAAGCAGTTTTGCAATTACCTCTATTGTTAAGGATTACCTTGTGATTGAAACGGCGGCGGTTCCATTGATTCAGCGGCGTGGGGTTCGGCAATTCATCAAGTTCTGCGTGATCGGCTTCACCAGCATGATCATCGACGTGGGAATTGCCAAGACGCTTACCTACCGAGTAGGCTGGCATTGGATTCTATCGCAGACGATCTCGTTTGCAGTCGCGGTGACCAACGGGTTCGTCTGGAATAGCCTTTGGACGTTCAAGGGATTGGGCGCCGGGAAGCGGCACGAGCAGTATGCCAAATTCGTCGCGGTGAATATCGTGGGTCTCGGGCTGAATGTGTTTATCATGAAGGGCATTTTCATGATCTTCACGGGCAGGTTCATCGGGCAGGGGAACCCGCCGGAGCTTCAGTGGAACATTGCGAAGGGAACGGCAATTGTGATCGTGGCGTTGTGGAACTTTTTCGCCAACAAGCACTGGACGTTCCGACCCAAGGTTTAGAAGCAACGGGATTTCGAAGCAAGAATAGGCGCCGCCTCTCAGGGTAAGGGGCAGGCCTATATAGTTGGTCTAGTGAACGACCGCGTACGAGTGCGACGACGAGTACGAGTACGATTCTCTTTCACCGCCCGCCCTGCTGCAAGCTCTGTTTGGCCTTTTCCCACTGCTCCGTCGAAATCGCTCCGCCACCACGAAGATGGACGTTTCCATTCGGATCGGTCGGGGGAGGGCTTATCCCCGACTGTTTGTAGAGCTTCTTGATCTCCTCTTGCGCTTGAGCTTCAACCGAGCCAGGCTCTGCCTGGTGAGATGTCGCCGAAGCCCGGTTTAGGCCTTGCATGATCCGGTCCTGGGATTCCTGCATGGCCTGGAACCGTTGATCGATCCCGGCAGCGTCGCGACGTACTTTGCCGTAATATCCCACGTACACCAGGACCATGAGTACCGAGAAGCCAAAGATCCCGTAATAGGCAAACAGCCAACGGGAACGCCGTCGTCCATGTGCAGGATAGCCGGCAGGCTGATGGCCGGCGTATGGTGACTGGACGGGTGGGATGGCACCATTCTGAGAATAGTTACCGGAGCACGGGAGCGGCGCCGGCGGAGCCTGTTGGCGGGAATGCCGCTGCGCAATTGCTATTTGAACGGCTGGCGGGATAGCGCCCGGCGCCGGCGGTTGAGGCGGCGTGTAAACCGGTGGCGCAAGCATGTCGGGGGGCGGCAGCGAGGCTCCGCACTGCCAGCAGTTGGTCTGGCCGAAGAAATTGTTCGACCTGCACTTCGGGCAGGGTATACGGGTTTGTCCCTGGTTCATTGCTCTATAATCGTACTCGTACTCGTACTCGATGTCGCGCTCGGATTTGAAAAACCGATTACGAGTACGAGGACGAGTTCGACGACGACTCCATCAAGCTTAACGTTGATACGCTGTTATCGCCGCCTGAAAAACCCTCTTAACCGGCGCGCCGTGCTGTTTGGCGGCGGCCCTTACATCTTCATATTCGGGCGCCGCGGTCGTTTCCCTTCCCCTCCACCGGCCAATCTTAATACGAATCGGGCCGTACTCCGTTTCAACCGTCTCCCATTCGCGCTCAAGGCAGATCCGCTTCCGTGTACCGTATCGAATGCCGAGCGTCGTCGATTCCTCGAATATTGCTTGAGCCATGCTTTCAACACGATCCGGCGTTGCGATAACCGTCAGAAGTGTGGCCGGCCGGTTCTTCTTCATCTGAATGGGTGAGAGAAAAACATCGAGCGCCCCTTCTGCAAACAGCCGCTCCTGCAGGGGTTCATAGAATTGGGGCGAAAAATCATCCAGATTGGCTTCGATAACCGTCACTTCCGGCGCGGCTGTAAGAACTTCATCAATTGTTTCGCCAATCACAACCCGCAAGAGATTGGGCCGGTTACCGAAGTCCTTCTTGCCGGCGCCATAGCCGCTGGAGACGACGGCCATCGGCGGGATAGGGCCGAATCGAGTGGCAAAGGTCGTGACGATCGCGGCCCCGGTCGGAGTGACGAGCTCGCCTTCGAGGTCGACTCCGTACACCGGAAATCCTGCCGTCAACTCGAGCACGGCCGGCGCGGGGAGTGGAATGGTGCCGTGAGCGCACTCCACAAACCCCCTGCCCATCGGAAGCGGGGAGCACACAATCTCGTCGATCCCAAGGCTCTCAAGTGCGAGACAGGTTCCCACGATGTCGACGATCGCGTCGACGGCCCCGACTTCGTGGAAGTGAATTCTTTCGGCCGTGGTCTGGTGGATTTTCGCTTCCGCGTCCGCCAGGCGGCGAAAGACGTTAAGGGCGCTCTCCTGTATCGGCTGTGAGATATCGCTCGTGGAGAGAATCTCCTCGATGTGGCGCAGGTGGCGGCCATGGCCCTGTTCTTGCGTGATGGACACCGTAACGTCCTTCGCACCGATGCCGTTCTTGCTGGTTTCAGCGACGTTCAGTTTCCACCCAGGAAGGTTTAAACGAGACAGCCCGGCCCGAAGCGCATCCTCATCGGCGCCACAGGCCAGCAGGGCGCCGAGGGTCATGTCGCCGGAGATTCCGGAGAAGCAGTCGAAATAGGCTATTCGCATGGATGGGTTCGCGATGCGTGATACGTGATGCGCGCTTCGTGATGCGTAAGACGTGATGCTGAAACGTGATGCGTTTCTATGCACTTGGCCCGGATTCATTCTACCAGCGTTCGTATCAGAACGGCAAAGCGGCGGCTTGCCGCCGCAATCCAAAACGGTAACGGATTCGATGGTAGCTGCTACGCGATGGATGAGGAAAGCTCGCTCAGGTCGTTCCATACGAAGTCAGGAGTGTATTGGGGAAATGATGCGAGGTCAGCGCGCTTGTGGACTCCTGTCAAGACCAGGGCCGTCTTTGCAGCAACCGCTTTGCCGATGCCTATGTCGGTGTCCAATCTGTCACCAATGACCAGGCACTGGCCCGGTGACGCCCTGGCTTGGCGAATGATCAATTCGAGGGTATATGGCTCCGGCTTGCCGATAGTCAAAGGAGTGACGCCTGAACACGTTTCGAGTGCGGCGACTAATGCGCCGCTTCCGGGCAGGGTGCGGCCCCCGGCATCGGGATACGTGGCATCGCGGTTGGTGGCGATAAACTGCGCGCCGCGGGCGATTGCCAAATGCCCTTCACTGAGCTTTTGGTAGCTGAATTGGCGATCCCAGCCTGAGACCACGAAGTCTATCGGCTGGTCTTCGGAGTACTCGACTACCCGCATCCCGACGGCATCCAGCTCGTTCTTCAGCCCGCTCTCGCCGATAACATAAACCGATTTCCCTACGTCCCCGCGCTCGACAAAAAGCTGTCCCAGGGCATAGGCGGAGGTCATAATGGCATTCTCACCAACGTGGATTTCGAAGTGAGCCAGCTTCTCCACATAGTCCGCGCGTGACTTGGAAGAGTTGTTTGTGAGGAAGTAGACCATTGCGTCGCGCTGCTGGAGCTGGTTGACCGCTTCAACAGCATAGGGGATACGCTCGTCCATCCGGTAGATGACGCCGTCCAGATCGAATACGTAGACAGAGGTCGAGAGGGGAATGGGGGGGATGGCGGAGTCAAATTCTGTGCGTGATGAAGCGTGATGCGTTACGCGTGGTGCGTGGCCTGGCTTGTTGGCGGGCCGTCGCATCTCCCCTTCTTCCGCTCTCCTTCTTTCCCCCTCTCCCACTCTCATTTGTCCCTTTGTATGACGTACTCCGTGAGCGCGGCGAAGCAGGCTCTGGCCGGAGTTTCCGGCAAAGTGGCGAGGGAGGTTTCGGCGATTTCAACGTGCTTACGGGCAATCGATCGGGTGCGTTCGAAGGCATCGTATCGTTCGAGGATCGCAACGATTTCGGTTATGGCATTATCGTCGATCGCGGGTACGCCGAACGCGGCGAGAATCGTTTCCCGATCTTCGTGGCCGGCGCTTTCCAGTGCAAGGAGCAGGGGCAATGTCGCGCGGCCATCGCGGAGATCGCTTCCAACCGGCTTGCCAGTGACATCCGGATCGCCGGTATAGTCGAGGAGGTCGTCTGCGATTTGAAACGCCATTCCGAGGCGGTAACCATATTCAGACAGTGCGGCTTGTTCTTCAGCAGCGGCCTCTCCCAGTATCGCTCCGCACGCGCAGCATCCTTCGACGAATACGGCGGTCTTCTTGCGGAGGATCTCGTAATAGTGGTCGAGTGTTATCCGCGGATCGCCTGTCGCGAGGATTTCCATCACCTCGCCCTGGCTCATCTCGATGGTGATGTCGGAGACGGTTCGGATGATTCGGAGGTCGCCGTCGACCGCCAGCAACCGCATCGCCTTTGCGAGGAGAAAATCACCCGTGAGGACGGCGACCCCATTGCCAAAAACGGCGTTTGCGGTAGGCTTGCCGCGTCGAGTGGCTGTATTGTCAACCACATCGTCGTGGACCAGAGTGGCCATATGGACCAGCTCGACGGAAGCGCCGACCGTTTGAAGTCGCCGGAGATCCGGCGCACGGTTCACGGCGCGGGCGGAGAGCGCAACCATGGCCGGACGCAGGCGCTTGCCACCGGCCGATAGGACGTGGCCGGAGAGGTTGTAGACCGTGCGGACGTCCGACGTTATCTCGTCGTTGAGACGCTCCTCGATCGAGATAAGGTCTGGCTGCACCATCTCCAGGAAGGCGGTCGCAGCGGTCAGCTCTGGGGCCTGGGAGACGTAGGTCGTGGCGCTCATGGCTTGGTCCCGATGTGGATGCATACGGCGCCGAAGTTGAGATCGTAAATACGAATGTCTTGCAGACCCGCATCCCGCATCGTATCGGCCAACTCCTCTCGAGATTGAAACGCCTGGATCGAATTCGGAAGGTAACGATAGGCCTCGCTACGGCTGAGCATGCCGCCGATTCGAGGCAGAATCCGCAGTTCATACAAGTCCGAAATCGCGCGAATAACGGCGGATTTTGGCCGGTTGAATTCAAGGCAAACGACCCGGCCGCCCGGCCGAATCACCCGAGACATTTCCCTGAACGCCGCAGGTATGTCGGAGACGTTTCTAATGCCAAAACCAACGGTCGCACAATCGAATAAGCTGCTGCGATAAGGTAAGCGGAGAGCATCGGCAACCATTAGATCGATATGCCCGCCCTTTGCTCGAAGCGTTTTATCGCGCCCGTTCGCGAGCATCGGCTCGCAAAAGTCGGCCCCGACCACATATCCGTCTTCTCCGACGGCATGAGCGAGATCGATCGCGAAGTCTCCCGTTCCGGCGCACACATCCAGAGCCGTATCTCCCGGCTGGACCCGAGCAAGACGGACGGCCTTGCGGCGCCAGGCTTTGTGCTGGTTGAAGCTTAGGACGCTGTTCAGCAGGTCGTAACGATGCGCTATTCCTGCGAACATTTCGCGCACGTACGCGGCCTTGCCGCCCTGGTAGTAGCTCTCGCCTGCGCCTCCGTGCCCTGCCTCCATGGATGTCAACCCGGACTCTGCTTCCTTTTTCACAAACTTGGCGGGAGTATACCCATGGCGGGAATAGGGAGTCAATCGGAATAGGGCTCGTACTCGTCGTCGTACTCGCACTCGCAATCGAAACCCAATCCAAACTCAAATGGCCGATTAGGAGTGCGACGACGAGTACGAGTACGATATGCGCGAGAGTGATAAAGATTACGTCTCCGTCGCCTTCATATCGAGGAAAAGCCGATTGGCGCCGGCGGCGTCCATCGGTTCACCCGCGTTTGGGGAGTAGTAGACGTACAGCGCGTCGAGACCGGAACCTGGAAACTCGCGAAGGCGGCGAAGCGTCTCAATCGCTTCATCCATTTCGCCGGGCACGAATGCCGGAAGATACCGGCGGTTGACCGTGACAGTTGCGGCGAGGACGCAGCCGTCCGGGTCCTCGCCGTCGGATGCGGTTCCCTGCGGGCTCAGCTTAACGCCAGGGCCGTCCGGTACAGCCACGTTGACGATCTCGGGAACGATCCCAATATGTCCCATGTGCGCCCGTGAAACCTCTTCGGCTCTGATTCCCGCCTGGTTGCGGCCGCTCCATGGATCGCGAATCTGAACGAATCCATCGACTGCGTCCACCGCTGAGACAAGAGCGGCAATACGATGCAGAACGCCCGCCCGGGCGTCAGGCGTGCCGAAATCCGACCGGGAGACGAGCGCGTCCAGACTCTCCGCGTACTTTGCTCCGTTGCGAAGATTGAGGCCAATAGATACGGTAGCGTATCGGGTCCGCGACCACCATGTCACGGCAATTCCGACTCCAACCACGATTAAGAATACAATCAGTACGGGGTCCACAAGCTCCACCATCTGCAGATCATGAACGGCTACGTATGCTCCACGTTCTGAATTCGCCGGGGAGAGTGTTATCTCCTGTTGCAATCACACTCAAGGAATATGATCATGGGAATTGACAAGATTCAATCCATCTTCTATAATCTTCTGTAACAGTTGTTACATATCGTCATTGCAACGAATCAGAATTCCTGTATACAACCAATGAACGAGTGGGTGGTCCTGGTTTATAGAATTCCGGCCCGGCCTTCCCGTCTTCGGCTGCAGATCTGGCGGCGGCTTCAGAAAATGGGCGTGGTTTACCTGCAGAACGCCGTATGCGTCTTGCCCGCGCGTCCGGATCTGGTCGAGAACATGCAATATGTCGCCGGAACGATTGAGGAGATGGGCGGGTCGTGCCATCTCTTCCAGGCGATTTCGCTGCTTCCAGGTGGCGAAGATCGGTTGCGGGACGAGTTTCGCGCTCTGGCCGACGACCGACTCGCTGACATTGCAAAGCGGCTGGATCGATTGCACGGGGAACTCGATTCTGCCGCCAGCCCTACCGCGCTCGAGCGTGTCGAAGAGGAATTGAAGCGCGAGCGGATCTCGTACCTTCGCGCCCGACGGCTTTCGTATTCCGGCAGCACGCGGGAGCCGAACGTAGATGCAAAGCTCGACCGGCTGAAACAGGCGCTCGACGAGTTGTACAGGAAATGAGATGAAGTATTGCACCCGCAAGAACGTGCACGTCGATCGTTGCGCATCAGCGTGGCTGATCAAGCGGTTCATCGACGCGGAAGCAGAGTTCGTGTTTGTCGACGGTCAGGATCCCGCGCCGGGAACGATCCCATTCGACATGCACGGCGTGGACTGGGGACACCATGGCGGGAGGTGCACGTTCGAGGTCATCGCGGAGCTAAGTCACATCGACGACCCAACGGTGCGGCAGATCGGGCGGATCATACACGGCGCGGATATCACCGCAGATGCGGATGAGACGCTGGAAAGTCCGGGCATCGATCTGCTGTTCCGAGGGGTCCGGCTGGCAGCAGGGAGCGATTTCCAGGCGATCGAGACAGGCTTCCTCATTATGGACGCGCTATACGCGGCGGTCAAGAGCGAGGGCTGGGAATGAGGACGATGGACGATGGACGATGGACGATAAAGTTCCTTCATGGGGCGACTCCGTCTATCGTCTATCGTCCGCCGTCTATCGTCTATCGTCTAAACCGGTGTGAGCATTGAACGGCTTGCGTGAATATCTGGGCCTAAACCGCAACGTCGCCGTGCTGGCTGTGAGCGTATTTGGGCTTGGGCTCGGCGAGGAGCTTTGGCAGGCGTACTTGCCCAAATACCTGGTGGCGCTTGGAGCGGGGAGCGTCGTGGTCGGCGTGTTTGCATCGACTAAGGACCTTCTTGACGGGCTGTATCAGTATCCCGGCGGGTGGGTGAACGACCGCTTCGGGAGAAAGCGCGCGCTGACTCTATTCACAGTCCTGGCGATTGCTGGATACGCGGTCTACTCGCTATCATATCATTGGGCCATTGCATTTGCGGGGTTGGCCTTGGCGATGGCGTGGAAATCCGGAGCCTTTCCGGCAACTTTCGCGGTCATCGGGGATTCTCTCCCACACGGAAAGCGGGCCGTCGCTTTCAGCGTGCAGTCTATCCTGGTGCGAGTTCCCAGAGTAATCGGAGCTCCCGTAGGCGGCTTCCTGATTGCGGCCCTCGGAGTCGCGGCGGGTGTTAAAGCCGCCCTTGGCGCCACAATGCTGCTCGCAGTGGGCGTATTGATCACACAGCGGCGCGGATTCCGCGAGAAGGCCGGTGATACGACCGCATACTCCCAGAAGTCCGCAACACAGATATTTCGTGGGATGCCTGGCGGGATGAAGAGGCTTTGGAGCAGCAGGCGGAAGCCA
>JBGPOG010000171.1:0-8126 GCA_041487935.1 Chthonomonadia bacterium
CAGTGTCAAGGAAGTTGATTCCCGCATCCATCGCCGCATGAATCGTCTGGATGGACTCGTCCTCTTCCGTTCCCCATCCGAAATTCATACACCCCAGGCAAATCGGGCTGACCTGCGCGCCAGTCCGTCCCAAAGGCCGATAATCCATATTTTCCCTCCACACGGAACTGAAGCCGTTGTGCAACCAGCAGTAGGTTCGCCAAACCGAGTGTGCAACCCTATCCGCATGCGTGGGATCCGATCGCTTCCAACACACATGAATAGGCCCCGGTCGTCGTCTACCGGGGCCCGACCGAGCGAACCGCCTTTATGTTACCTTCGCCCTCGAACGAAGATTCCTGCGCCAAAAGCGAACATTCCGGCGAGCATCGCGTAGATTCCCGGCTCCGGAACGAAGTCGGCAACCGGGCTCACAGGAGTGCCGCCCACGCCTTTTAGTCCGAGAATAAACGTTCCGGGCCTTCCGAATGTCGCGCCGTCCGGCGTACCCGCAGTGCCCAGGAAGTAGACTTCCGCCTGCTGTGACGCCAGCGCATTCACTGCTTGGGCACGATCGTAGGCTCCGCCGAAATATAGCGAGAACGATAGCGAGTCTGTTGGATCGAGTGAACCCGGAAATAGCAAGTCGATTGCCGCGCCGTGATCCACAATAGCGCCACCGCCATTCGGCGGACCGGAGTTCACAACGTTTTTGTCGTATGTACCTGGAAGCACGGAGCCAATGTCGTTTTGCGGCAGCGGATTCGGCTCGGCGGTAGCAAAACCGTTATCACTCGAATGAAGCACTCGAGTCGCGGGCAGTCCCTGGATGGTAATGTACTCACTAAACGGAGTGGGGGGTACGTCGAAATCGACGACCCGGCGGTACTTGACACCCGTATAACTGATGCCGCTGCCAACTGAATTCGTGTTCTTGATTGTTACGAGGTCTTCAAACAGAAATGGGGTCGAGGTCGGCCTGTATAATTGTGTGATTGTAAGACCGGCGGAGCGTGAGGCCTGGCCATTAAATAAGCTAATCAGCGCAGCGGTAGAAGTAGCAGAATTGCCATTTACTTGCAATGGACTTACAAGATTCAGGTTGCTGGTTGAGACAATTGGCGGTACGCCGGACTTGGAAAACCCGTTCCCGACGAAATCTATGCCGAAGGGAGACTCTGTAACCGATACTCCCCATCCCTCACTCGTATTCCCGTTGCCTCCTCCGGGGAGGTCATTTATGAGTGCATCGCCAACGCCTGCAAGTTTAATGCCCGTTCTCGGTATCCCTTGATTGACGGAATCCTTGGCGCCAAGGCTGCCGAAATCGAATACTCCGAGTGAAACAGTGCCGTTCGAGATGACGGCGTCGGCGCCCGCGCCGTCTGCCGGCCAAGTTAAAGCTAATCCTACCGTCGCGATCATGAGCCAGCTACTTCGACGCATGGTCAGCTCCTTTCAAGCGTGCGAACCCGGCAAAGCCAGGAAGTGAATAGAAGAGAAGGGAACGCGTTGCAAGCGACCGACTCCTGTCATCAAATCGATTCGCGTATTCCTACTGACCTTTACTGCAAAAATCGTGCCACATACCACGTCAAATTACCGTAACGGCTATATTTACAGCCATGCGGTCATTTTACCCGCATCCGTCTATCCGAAACAATCTATTGGTGTTACAATCAATGCCTTCCAACGGGCACATGCGAGCGGGGCTGATCCAAGTTATCCGTTGTGAAGGCGCGGCTCCAACCTTAAATGGATATCGCCATAATCTAGGAGTAGCAGGTCGATCCATCGGCTCGGACCAGTCGCCGTCAGATAAAACGCGCAATGCCTTGAATTGGTTCCATAATCTGGATGTTGTCGTCCGGGAGTTCCAATGTGGGGAGCGCATCCCCGAAGCACATCAACAATTCTATGACGCAAAGGGCACAACATGCAAAATCGCTGGGATATTGAAGATTGGAGTTCAACGGACTCCCTCGACCAACTCGTTTATCAGAGCCGGCTGTTAGGCGCCGATAGCGCCTTGGTGGTTTGGGGCGGCGGAAATACGTCTCTCAAAATAACGGAGACCGATTTCCGCGGGAGGGAGATTCAGGCGCTCCGAGTCAAAGGAAGCGGCTCCGACATGAAGACGGTCGAGCGAAAGCACTTCTCCGGCGTGCGGCTGGATGACGTTCTTCCGCTCGCAAGCCGCAACTCGATGAGCGACGATGAGATGGTTGCCTATCTTGCGCGCACGCTCACAGATCCAGGTTCGCCACGTCCCAGTATCGAGACGCTCTTGCACGCGTTTGTCCCGTTCGCGAGCGTCGCGCACACGCACGCGGACGCCATCGTCGCGCTGACGAATAATACGCGCGGACGCGATGCCGTTCGCGAATGCTTCGGAAAAAGCGCACTGATCCTGGATTACATTCGGCCGGGCTTTACGCTCTCCAAGCAGGTCGGAGAAGCGGCGAAGGCAAACCCGGATATTCGCGCGCTCGTGTTGATGAACCACGGCTTCATCACCTGGGCTGATACCTGCAAGGAAGCATACGATCTCCATATCGCGATGGTCGCACAAGCCGAAGAGTTCATCGCTTCGAACGGAATTGGAAAGAAGGCATTCGGTGGGTTCTCGGTTTCGCCGCTGCCTGCCCCCGAGCGGGAAAGGCTGGCGGCCACCCTGGCTCCAGTTCTCAGAGGAGCGATCGTCGCGGCAGGCAGCCAGGATAACCGGGTCCGTCGCGTTATTATGCGCTTCGATGACTCGCCGGACATTCTGGACTTCGCAAGTTCCGAGGAAGCCTTCCGTCTTTCGCAGATCGGACCGGCAACTCCCGACCATCTGCTTCATACAAAGCGAACGCCCTTGTTTCTCCGGGACATCGACTTGGTCGATCCGGGCACCGCGCGAGCCTCGATTCGAGAACAAGCGGCCGCTTGGGCCAAAGAATATCGGGCATATTACGAACGCAATCACAATCCCGGCGAACCGATGCTCGATGCGATGCCGCGCATCGTCCTGCTGCCCGGCGTCGGAATGTGGACACTCGGCAAAGATGCGAAAACCGCGACTGTTCCTTCAGATATCTACCACCATTCAATTCACGTTATGGCCGGCGCGCGCGCGTTGGGCGATTATCGATCGATTTCCGAGAAGGATGCCTATGATGTGGAATACTGGCCGCTCGAGCTATACAAACTGACGCTGGCGCCGCCTGAGAAGGACCTTGCCAGAAGAATTGTTCTCATTACCGGCGCGGCAGGTGCAATCGGCAAGGCGATCGCCCTGCGGTTCGCATCCGAAGGCGCACATGTCGTGTTGACCGATCTGGAGGACCCCGCCTGCCAAATCGCAGCGGCGGAAATCACCACAAAGTATGGCACGGGTGCAGCCGTGGGAATTGGCATGGATGTTTCGAACGAAGAGAGCGTTCGGCAGGCCTTTCGCAAGGCGATCGTGGCATACGGCGGCTTGGATATTCTTGTTTCAAACGCGGGAGTTGCGCATTCGGCGCGTATCGATGAGCTGGAGCTGGCAGCCTGGGAGAAAAGCCTCGCAGTAAATGCAACCGGTCATTTCCTGGTGGCGCGCGAAGCGATCCGCCTGTTCCGAGAACAGGGCATTGGCGGAAATATCGTGTTCAACGTCACCAAGAACGCTCTTGCAGCGGGCGCCGAATTCGGAGCCTATAGCGCGGCAAAGGCCGCTGAGCTCCAGTTGGGGCGTGTTCTCGCGATTGAGAACGGCGCATATGGAATCCGCGTCAACATGCTCAACCCGGACGCGATATTTTCGGCGGGCCTCTGGTCCGATGAGATGAAGTCGAAACGGGCGCAAGCGCAAGGGATTCCTGTCGAGAATGTTGAAGAGTTCTACCAGCAGCGAAATCTGCTAAAAGTTCAAGTGAAGGCTGAAGACGTCGCGGAAGCGGCCTTATGGCTGGCCTCAGACCGCTCCGCGAAGACGACCGGCTGCATCATTCCGGTGGACGGCGGGGTAAAGGAAGCCTTTCCAAGGTAGAATCGTCGTCGTACTCGTACTCGTAATCGTAATCGTCGTCGTACTCGTACTCGTAATCGTAATCGTCGTCGTGCTCGTCGTCGTGCTCGTCGTCGTACTCGTAATCGTAATCGGCTCTTAACGGCCGATCACGAGCACAACGACGACCATGAGTACGATTCTGGCTGCGCGAAATTCAAGAACCCAAATGTGCGGACGATACTACCTCACCACCCCGCCGGCCCAGCTTATGGACCTCTTCGGCCTCACGGACTCCGAGCCGCCTATCGCGCCGAGCCTCAACATCGCCCCGACGGAGGAAGTCCTGGTCGTTACGAATGTGATGCGGCGCGCGCTTGCGCGGGCGAAGTGGGGGCTGATTCCCGTCTGGGCGAAAGACCCGCGAATCGGCAGCAAGATGATCAACGCGCGGGCAGAAGGAATCGAGGAGAAGCCGGCCTTTCGCACAGCGGTTAGAAAGCGGCGCTGCCTGGTGCTTGCCAATGGATTCTACGAATGGCGGGGGAACCCGGATGGCAGCAAAACACCATTTCAGTTCTCGCTGAATTCGGGACAACCGTTTGCATTCGCCGGCTTATGGGAGACCTGGCGCCCGCCCGGGATGGATCCGATCCGAACGTGTACGATCGTCACTACCGACGCGAACGACGTGGTCTCCCCCATTCACGACCGCATGCCGGTCATCCTGCGCCACGGAGACGAGCCGCTCTGGCTCGAAAAAGATGAAGACGCATTCGGGCAAGCGCTCGCACTACTTCGGCCCTATCCGGATAGAGACCTCGTAATCAGCGAAACACCGGCGGCCATTTTTGCGACCGCAGGGCGCGGCGAAGCACAACTCGAACTTGGGCTTGGAGAGTGATCGGGTATTATCGGGCGGTAAGCTTTCCTTTAAGCGGTTATGTAGCAGTGAATACAGTTAGCCGCGCGATTTGAGCATTGACTCGATGAGCTCGTATACTTCTTTACGATCTAAGGCTCCGTGACTATTATCAAGGGAGAAATCGGTCCCCCCGTTCCGCCAATACGCTGACGGTTTCGTCTCAGATCCCATAAACCAGACTGGTTGTCCGCTCACGCGTATCGGTCTTGCTTCTGGCAGAGTGGGTTCGGTCTTGCTTGATGGCCCCTCCAACAGAGTGAACTCCCTGCCGCGAATCGAGAAAATGAGAGCAATCCGGTTGCGTTGATCGATTTGGGGCATCTCCGCGCCAGCCATAAACGATTCCTTTTGCGCTATGACAACACTTCGGGAGGTTCCGTCCTTGTCAGCGTAGGTTACCTTAAGCGGTGGCGGAGAATTGAGGGCTTTGCGGATTCTGGACCAAGCAGATGCGTTGCTTGCGGTGATCTTCTCATCGTCCAATGAGATTAATTGAAAGAGTTGGTCGGACGGCAAACCCGATTTCTCGGCCGGAGACGCCTGATGGGCCCTGACCATCAATCGCTTACCCTGCGGCAAGAACAGGACGCCATAGCCGGTAAACGGTCTCTGGCTTGCTTTTGCGCGGGCAATCACATCGTCGAGGTTTCTTACAGTAACACGGATAACACGCGCGCCCTTAACGTTCGCTTCACCAGGCAAAGTTGGCGGGACTTTAATGGGAAAATCGGCGTGCGATTGTGCCTCGGCGATCGTGATAAGTGGTGAATCGAGAACATTCTCCGCGTCGCCACGCAACCCGGCATGTTGCGGAGCAGTTATCACGAACCATACGCCGGCAATAACTGTGACGACTAACAAATAAAGACGAATTACTCGCGACATCCGCGATGCTCTCTGCATTTTCATACTCCTATGTCTATTAGCCCTGGAGTCTACCGCCCTCCGAAACCTGTCATGCGACGCCCAACAAGCCGGTGATGGTGCATCGACCGATTCCGTGAGACAAATTGATGTCTCCTTTATCACCGGATCCATAAAGCACGCGGGCTGCACATTCACTCGTATTGGTCTACTTTCCGGCTGTTTGGGTTCATTCTTGCCTGCAGATCCCTGCAACAAAGTCCTGGGTCAGGCAAGCCCTCGCGCAGGAATCCCCGCCATTTTCGCGAATCCTATCCTCACACGATACCACTGAATCACGAATCCACCCGGGCGTTTCCCGGAGAAGGAGTTCGATATGAAAGCCAAAACTCGTATCTCACGCAGGACCGCGCTCGCGACGATGGCCGGCGCGACCGGCGCCGTGATCGTCGGCAGCGCCGTGGAGGCTCAGGAGGTCAAACCGGCAAAGCTCAAGGGCAGGCTCAAACAGTCCGTCTGCAAATGGTGCTACCCAAAGATCGCGCTGGACGACCTCTGCCGCGAGGCTGCCGCAATGGGCATTCAATCCGTAGAACTCCTGGGCGAAAACGACTGGGATACGCCCAAGAAGTACGGCATGACCTGCGCGATGCCGACCGGCATCACGACGATTAGCGACGGCTGGAACAACCCGGCTCGCCACGACATTCACGTCCAGGAGGCTGAGCGCCTGCTGCCGCTGGCAAAGAAGTCCGGCTTGATCAACTTCATTGTGTTTTCCGGCAATCGCGACGCGGGCCTTACGGACAAGGATGGCCTGGAGAATTGCGTCAAGGGGCTCAAACGGATCACGCCGCTTGCGGAGCAGCTCGGAATTACCGTCTGCATGGAGCTGCTAAACAGCAAACGCGACCACAAGGGATATATGTGCGACCACACGACCTGGGGAGTGGAGCTCTGCAAGCGCGTCGGCTCCGAGCGGTTCAAGCTGCTCTACGACATCTACCACATGCAGATCATGGAAGGCGACGTGATCAAGACGATTCAGGACAACAAGGACTATCTCGCCCACTTCCACACAGGCGGTGTGCCAGGACGGGCGGAGATCGATGAGACGCAGGAGCTAAACTACCAGACCATCGCCCAGGCCATAGTCGACACGGGCTTCAAGGGCTACTTCGCCCACGAATTCATCCCTCGCCGCAGCGCAATCGCGTCGCTCAAACAGGCCGTAGGGATTTGCGACGTGTGACAGAGTGACTACTTTGCGACAAGTTCCTCGTCCACGACCATCTCGGAGAGCCGAAGCTCCGCGTCTACCTGGCGCTCGACTGGCTCATCCGCAACGACGAGCCCGTCCTTGAAGCGAATGATCCGTTTGGCGTGCTCGGCGATATCCTGTTCGTGGGTGACTATCACGACCGTCTTGCCCTCGCTATTGAACTTCTGAAAGATCGCCATGATCTCCTCGCCGGTGCGCGTATCCAAGTTGCCGGTCGGCTCATCGCCGAAGATGATTGGAGGGTCGTTTACGATCGCCCGCGCGATGGCGACGCGCTGCTGCTGTCCGCCGGAGAGCTCATTCGGCTTGTGGTCCATCCGATCGCCCAGCCCAACCGCGTGCAGGCACTTCTTGGCCTGCTGGTCGCGGTTCTTGCGGCCGCTGTACAGCAGCGGCAGCTCGACATTGCGGAGCGCGCTGGTCCGGGCAAGTAAGTTGAAGGTCTGGAAGACGAAGCCGATCTTTTCGTTACGGATTTCAGCCAACTGGTTATCGTTGAGCTTTGCCACCTCGATGCCGTCCAGGACGTACGAGCCGGTTGTCGGCTTGTCGAGGCATCCGATCAGGTTCATGAAAGTCGATTTGCCCGAACCCGAGGGACCCATGATGGCGATGAATTCGCCGTGATCGATCCGAAGCGTGACGTGCCGCAGCGCCCGAACCTCCATTTTCCCCATCTTGTATACTTTGCCAATATCTTTGACTTCAATCAGCGGCTGTGCCATGCGATGCTCTTGCTCCACTCGAGAATTGTTGAGGATTGGAGTAATGGAGTATTGGAGTAATGGACTGACAGTGAATTCCCGGTACTCCAATACTCCTCTTACTCCACTACTCCCACGGGTCTACTTCGCGCGCTTCTCCAGGTTGGCGATTTCATCATGAAACGCCTGGACGCGTCGCTGCCCGAATGGAGTTTCCTTTCCGGGCATGCTGTCCGGGTTGAGCGGGTTGTAGTCCTTCGGCTCGGGTATCTTGATCTTGGACCAATCCGGCGGGCCACCGCCGCCCGGCCGTCCGCCACCAAAGCCGCCGCCACCGCCGCCTCGTCCGCCTGCGCCGCCGCCAAACCCTCCGCCACCGCCGCCAAACCCTCCGCCACC
>JBGPOG010000172.1:0-8109 GCA_041487935.1 Chthonomonadia bacterium
AGATTGAGAGCAGCAAGATTGATACCCGCCCGTTCGTAAATCCCGTGCCCCGCCAGTCCCAAACTAAATGCCATCACTGCAACGCACAATGCGAATCCCAGCCGCAACAAGACCGTACCAACATTGAGATCAGTGGCTGGCTCCTGAACGATTGGAAATGAAGCAGGCGCTCGAGCCGGAACGGGCGGCGCAATCGTTTTCCAATAGTTCTCCGCCAACAGCGGGCTCAATGAGTCGGCGGCTCCGGCGTCTTCGGTTTGATGTCCGTGGGACGAGCGAAAAGCGCCGGGCAATTCGGAGTTGGCAGGAAATGGAGCCGGCAGCGGGAGGATCGTCACCGAAGGCTGGGCGGGCGGGGGTTCCGGCGGGGACTGTTCGCCAGCCACGGCCTCGCCCCCGGAAACGCCCGTGATAAGCGCTCCGAACTCGAATTCGTCCGCAGCCAGGCGCACGCGTTCCTGCATCGGGGTCTCCTCAGCAAAGTCGCGAGATAAGTCGCCCTCAGCTTCGGGAGCCTCGAAATCGTTCAGGCCCGAGTCAGACATATTACTAATATAGTTTTCTCGCTACACGCGCGGACCGGTCGCACAGTCCTTAGATGTGTCCAGCCGGGACTAACCGCCGGCCCGACTGAGAACTTCATCCGCCAGAGCATCATAATCGCGCGCGCCGGATGAATGGCTGTCAAAGTGAATCACCGGCCGGCCCTCCAGCTCCGATTCGGAAAGCCTGATGTTCTTATGAATCACCGTTTCAAATACCTTCTCGCCAAATCGCTCGCGGATTTCGGCCGCGATCGTCTTGTGGAGCTTCGTTCGCCGCTCGAACATGGTGATGAGGACCCCCAGCAGCTCCACGTCGAACCTCAGATCTTTGGTCAAGCCCACGATCATTTTGTTGAGCGTGTCCATGCCGGCGAAGGAGTAGTACTTCGGCTCGGTAGGAATGAGCAGATGGGTGCTCGCAACGACTGCCATCTCCGTGAGGCGGCCCAGGGAGGGCGGGCAGTCGATCAGCACCCAATCTACCGGCGCATTTTCCGCCAGGACCTCCAGCGCCTCGCGCATTCGATAAGCGGAGCCGATGACGGGCGTGAGGATGGCCTCGGTGTGCGCCATTTCGATATTGCCCGGGGCGAGCTGAAGCGGAATATCTCCAATGGGCACCGAAACGTCGACCAGGCCCGCCGATTCCCGGCGCAGGAGCACGTCGTGCAAACCAAACTTGCCTGCCTGCCGGCGGGCGCCGAGTCCGAGGGTCAGGTTGGCCTGGGGATCGAGATCGATTAGGAAAGTGCTCAAACCGCGCGCGGCAAGGCACGCCCCAAGGTTCGCGCAGGTGGTGGTCTTGGCTACTCCACCTTTCTGATTGATCACCGAAACGATTTTCACTTCAAACTCCGGATGACCGGCCGAATTGACAGTCTGATTGAGTTGTTCTAGCTAACGACGCTGAATTCCTCGTCTCGGCCGGAAGATGCGAACGGAGCAGGTCTTCAAGATCCCATGCGAGAAACTTAATAGCGAAATCCGCTCATTATCAGGCGTCCGAGCACGTGAATACATATTGAAAGGTCGAGAATGAATCCAATCTGGCTCATGTTAGGCCTGGCTGTCATTTCGCCTCATCGCAACGATGCGTTAGAGTTGGCGTGTGGAGCGGCGCGCATCGACATTACGCCGCCACTCGAGTTGAAGGCGTCTCTGGGAGGATACGGCGAGCGGATGAACCGCCCGGCGAGCGGCGTCCATGACCGCGTGTGGGCGAAAGCGCTCGTCATTCGGCAGGGGACTAAGCGGTTCGCGCTGGTAACCGCGGATGTGCTTGGAATTCCTCCGCAATTCAAAGGGGCGCTTCTGGAAACGCTCTCGAAAGACGGCTGGCGCGCCGGCGAGGTGATGCTGCTCCCGAGCCATTCCCACACGAGCATCGACATGTCGGCGATAAACCCTAAGAACACCTTCGGCATCCCGCAGATCGGCGTTTTTAGCAAGGCGCTCTACCTCCGCACAATCGACTTTTTCGCCCGAGCGATCCGCGACGCCGGCAGAACGCTTCGCCCCTGTACAATTGGAACGGCGAGCATCCGGCTCGACGGTTGGAGCCACAACCGGCGCAAAGGAAACACCGCGGTTCAGCCGGACCTGACCGTCACCCGAATCGACTCACCGGCCGGGCCGCTGGCCGTGCTGGTTAACTGGACGGCTCATCCGACGTTCATGGATGCCGAAGCGATGATGTTCTCCGGAGATTGGCCCGGACACATGCAGCGGACGGTGGAGGCATTGATCGGCGGCGGTTCGACCGCCCTTTACTACAATGGCGCGCAAGGAGACCAATCGCCGATCGCCAGGCCGGGATCGGGCGGCGACTGGGAAAAGGCGGAACGGTACGGACGCGAGCTCGGGATCCAAGTCTGGAAGGTCTGGCACACTATCACGCCAAAGCGGACGACCGAGTTCGCATACCACGTCGAGCCAATCTCCCTGCCGGCCCGGAGATGGCACCCGGACTTCATGAAAACCGGAGGCGCGGAATACGGGTTAAACGAAAATAATGTCCGCAAGATCATCGACCAGATGCAGCCGGTTGCGACGCACAGCATTTGCCTTAGATTGGGAGATCTGTTCATCGCGGGCGTTCCCGGAGAGATGGCAGCAACGCTGGGCGACCAGGTCAAGGCGCGAATTAGCGCTTCAACCGGAGCCCGCCACGTCGTAATCGGAGGACTGGCGGATGAATGGATCAGTTACATTTTAAGTCCCGAAGAGTATCGCAAGGGCGGCTACGAAGCGAGCGTGTCATTTTATGGGGAAAGTTTGGGACCGGTTGTCGTTGAGGGGGTCGTTCGGGGAGCAATCGCCTCACCCGGCGTTCGCCTTCCGATGGAGCACACTCGCGCCCGGTCGCGTCGGCAGAGGAAGTCAAGATAGGCAAGCAGTACTCCTGGCCCCGCGAGTTGCGTTGGCTCCCGGATGGAAAACAAATGAGTTTCGTGTACAAAAACGCCATCTTCACGACTTCGGTGTAAACAAACCCGCGCGACGCGCCTGGCGATTCCACAATTCGTCCAGCAATTCATAATGGAACGCCAATGTGCAACAAATCCGCTCCATTCCCGCTCCCAGACGGTGCGGCACCGCTTCCGCTCACTTCTCTTGAATTAATCTGCAACTTACCAATCCCCATCCCGTCTTATTCCTTGGAATGCGTCCGGATAGATCGACCCGCTTTTGGCAAGTCTTGGTTGGAACCAATACGTTGGAACGAGTGTAGTGTCTCAGTAATGTCATTACAACGACGACAAAGTGGCAAGAGCGTCATTCCGAACTGTCTTTGTGAGGAATCTGGCCAGACGGCCACCCGTATGGGTGTTTTTTGCCTCGCATTGCAAGGACGAGTCGGTGACACGACACTAGGTTGAGCCGGCTGGGATCCAACTCCTTGGCCAAATTCCCGTTCGGGCGTCCGAATGACTGACTTTAGACTTCGGCGCTGAAAGTAGGACTGAAAGTTGGCGATCTGTCGCTCCACACAGCTTGCGGTATTCGCCGTTTTGTTATCGGCCGGCGTTCTGTCGGCCGCTCAAATCCCCTTGGTCGCGCCTCTGCCACGTCTGCAGACGATCTCCAAACCGAAAGTGGCCGCGTTCAAGGCGATCGGACGACTGCCGGCCGCAGTGGACGCCCGAATAGAATTCTTACGGGATATCGCCCCGATCCTGGACCGTACCGGCTGCTCAACAGCGGAGTGCCACGGTAAGTTTGGCGGACGCGGCGGCTTACAGTTCTCGCTTCTCACGCTCAGCCCGGAAGACGACTACGATCCCATCGTCTACGGAAGCCGCGGCCGCCGGGTGGATTTCTCAAATCCGGCGAACAGCCTCTTCCTGCTCAAGGCCACCGGAGCGGCGCCACACGCGGGCGGAATGCGATTTGAGGCCGGCTCCCCCTATTACAAGACGATCTTGCGGTGGCTGCAGCAGGGCGCGCCGTTCGAAGACAACGACCCCCGCCTCGTGACGCTCAAGATTACGCCGGATAAAATGACGCTGAAAAAGGTCGGAGAAAGCAGGCCGCTCAAAGTCACAGCGAAGTACACGGACGGCAGCGAGCGCGACGTGACCGCCCAGACCGTGTTCATGTCCACCAATACCGCGGTGCTGAGCGTTACTCCGAAGGGTGAGGTTGCCGCCAGTCGTTGGGGCGGCGGCGCCATACTCGGGCGGTATCTGGGCACCATCGCGGCGAGCTTCTTTACGCTTCCCCAAACGCGGAAGGGGCTGTATCCGGAGATCCCGACCAATAACGTCATCGATAAGCTCATTGTCGAGAACTTGAAGAGCCTCAACATCGTTCCTTCCGGGTTGTGCACCGATAACGAATTCGTCCGCCGGGTTACCCTGGATACCATCGGCCGGCTTCCAATGCCGGAAGAGATCGCCGCCTTCCTTGCGGATAAGGATCCTCAAAAGCGCTCAAAGGTGATCGACGTATTGATTGACAAGCCCGAATTCGCGGACTTTCGGGCGCTGCGCCTCGCGGATCTCCTCCGTGTAAATCCAAACAAGCTTGGAATTGGCCTCGGCGACCGAGCCGCGGCGCTCTATTACGAATGGATTTGGAAAAGCGTCGACACGAACAAGCCGTGGGACCAGTTTGCGCGGGAGTTGATCACTGCTCGTGGAAGCACCTACCAGAACGGCGCGGCGAACTTCTTCCGGATCGAACAGTCGCCCAACGACCGGATGGAGAACCTCGGCCAGGCGTTCCTGGGAGTGCGGATGTCGTGCGCCCGGTGCCACAAGCACCCGTTCGATCGATGGAGCACGGACGATTACTGGAATTTCGCCGCGTTTTGCGGGAAGGTCGGCGTCTCCGGCGGCAGGTTATACGATGAAAACGTGATCTACTACGCGCGCGACGCCCAGGTCGCGAACCAGTCGGTCAACGGACGCAACAAGGGCAAGGTCGCACCAGCGACCTACCTGGGTGAGCGGGCTCCGGCGAAGGTCGAGCCCGACATGCTCGTTGCGCTCGCAAACTGGATGACGGCCCCAGATAATACGTTCTTTGCGCGAGCCAGCGTGAACCGATTGTGGTCATACTATTTCGGCAAGGGTATCATTCACCCGGTGGACGATATGCGGAAGACAACTCCGGAAAACGTGCCGGGGTTGCTGGATGCGCTCGCTTCCGAGCTGGTCAAGAGCAAGTACGACATGAAGCACGTGATCCGGTTGATATTGAATTCGCGCACGTATCAAACATCCGCCCTGGCGAACGAATCGAATCTGGCCGACGATCGGTATTTTTCCCGGTTCCTTCCCAGGCCGATGCCCGCTCAGGTCCTTCTCGACATGATCAATCAGGCGACCGGCGTGCGGGAGCAGTTTACGTCCTGGCCCGAGCGCTCTCGGGCGATTCAAACGGCATTTCCGGTGGGTAACTACTTCCTGGATGCCTTCGGGCAATCGCACAGGGAGTTCCTGGCAGACATCGATCCCAAGCTGCAGCCCAATCTGGTGCAGACGCTCCACATGATCAACTCGCCCTATATCAACGACAAGGTCCGGGGCGGCACGGCCGTCGACGAAGCGCTAAAGGACGCAAAGTCCGATGAAGTGGCAGTCGTCCGCTTGTTTGTACGAGTACTGGGACGCGAGCCCACGGCCCTGGAGCTCAGTAAGTCCTGCGGATCGATGCAGGAATCCAAGGATAAGAGAGATACGCTGCAAGACATACTCTGGGCGCTGGTCACTTCGAGGGAGTTCTATTTCAATCATTGACTTCGGCGGTTACCGTTTTACAAGCGAGGAGCGATATGGATCAGAACTGGCTAAACGATTGCGAACGATTTCACCGGCGGGATTTCCTGCGTGTCGGTATGCTGGGCTTCCTTGGACTATCTTTGTCCCAATACTACGCCCTCGCGGACGAAGCGAAGAAAGCGAGCCCGACGGGCCAGACGAACGGGACCGCCGATTCCATGGTCCTGATCTGGATGGCCGGCGGTCCGAGCCATCTGGATACGTGGGACATCAAACCGGATGCCGCGCTGGAAATTCGCGGAAATGCGACACCGATCGAAACGAAGGTGAAGGGAATTCAGATTTCCAGCTATTTTCCGCGCACGGCGCAGCAGATGGACAAGATTAGCATTGTCCGCAGCATGACGAGCCCCGCCGCAGCGCACGAAATCGGCACGCACTATATGCTGACGGGGTTCCTGCCCCTCCCGGGATTTGCCGTGCCCAGCTACGGCGCGGTTGCCTCAAAGCTGCTAGGTCCGCGCAGCGCGCTTCCCCCGTATATATCCATCCAGCAGCCGGGCAGCGAAATGGGCGCCGGATTCCTGGGCGCTGCATTGAACCCATTCTGCCCAGGAGGCGACCCCGCGTCCGGCGACTTCCAGGTGCGCGATCTGGAGCTTCCGGGAGGAATGACCGCTCAGAAGCTCGACCGCCGCAAGTCGCTCCGCGAAACGATCGACGGCACGTTCAAGGAATACGAAAAAGGAAGCGATACGGCGAAGGCGGTCGATTCGTTCTACAACCGCGCGTATTCTCTGCTTTCATCGCAAGATGCCCGCGCGGCCTTCGACCTTCGTAAGGAGAAAGAGGAGGTCCGGAACGCGTACGGGCGACATACGTTCGGGCAGAGCTTGCTGCTTTCGCGGAGGCTGGTTGAGACCGGCGTGCGGTTCGTGACCGTGACGATCGGCGGCTGGGACATGCACGGGAGCATCCACAACGCAATGAGCGGCACGGCGCCCGCATTCGATCAGTCGTTCGCGGCGTTCATTGCCGATCTGGCGCAGCGCGGACTGCTCCAGCGGACGATGGTCATCGTCATGGGTGAGTTTGGGCGGACACCGATCATCAACAAGGATGCCGGCCGGGATCACCATCCGCGAGTGTTCTCCATGCTGCTGGCCGGAGGAGGTATCAAGGGCGGGAACGTGGTGGGGTCCTCCGATCCAAGAGGTTTGGAGCCGGCGTCGGATCCGGTGAAACCGGAAGATCTTGCCGCTACAATCTACCAGTGCCTCGGTCTGGACTATTCGCAGAGCATCTCTTCTCCGGAAGGCGTGCGGATCGCGCTCGCGAGGGGCGGTTCTCCGATTCGAAAGGCGCTGGCCTGAGCCATCACTTGAAAGCCACTCCGAACCAAATGAAGGTGCGGGTTCTGATTGCGCTGCTTCTTTGTTGCGGCATTCCAGCCGCATTAACCGCGCAAGTCCCGTCACAAGGCCACGGCGCCATCTACGCTCTTGCGTTTTCGCCTGATGGAAAGCAGTTCGTCGCCGGAATGCACGGGCGGGCGATGCTCTACAATCTGTCTGATTGGACCGTTGCAGCAACCTTTACCAAAATCGAGAGCGCAGTTCGATCGCTGGCCTTCCATCCTGACGGAAAGCACGTGGCGGTCGGCAGCGGAATCGCCGGGAAGTCGGGCGACCTCTTATTGTGGGACCTCACGTCGCCGGACAAGATCCGCTGGTATTCGCCGGCCCGCGACACCATCGAAGCGTTGGCGTTCGCCAGGGACGGCTCCAGCCTGTTATCTGCGTCGTTCGACAGCAAGGCGCGCTTCTACCCTCAGACGTTTTTCGCGTATGGCAACAAGCTGGAGGAGCACAACGGACGGGTCACCGCAGTCGCATTCTCCCCGAAGCCGCAATACATCTTCGTGACCGGCGCCATGGACAAGATGGTCAAGGTCTGGGATTTTAGAAAGACCAACGTCGTCGTCAATTTCGACCAGGCAGCGGGCGGGATCACCGGCCTCGGCTTCCTGAGCAACGGGGATCAATTCGTCGGCTCGAGCCTGGACGGCAACCTGTACTGGTGGGGTGTTAACTACGATCAGCGAAAGAGAATCTACAGCGGATATCATTTCCGAACGATCGCCGCGCATGAAGGCGGGGTTACGGCGTTCGGGATGTCGGCGAACCAGCAGCGAATGGTGACCGGCGGCTCCGACAAGAAGGTGCGGATTTGGAAGGTCGATGACGGCGGCCTGGTCCGCGAATTTACAGAGCCGGACTTGCCGTTATACTGCGCCGCACTCAGCCCGGATGGGAAAATCGCCGCCGCCGCGGGCCGAG
>JBGPOG010000173.1:0-8098 GCA_041487935.1 Chthonomonadia bacterium
CCGATTTTGCCTTCTCCTCCGGCAATCGTTGTGACAAAACTTCCACCATTCCCGCTGGAGGAATCGCGCCTACCGTCCCATACAGCCTGGCCTGTGCGAGGGCAAACGCCACAACGTCATCGCCTTTCAGGCTCTTTCCGGAAGGAGGAGCGGGCAAGTAGAGCTTGGCGAAGTTGGCGCCCTCGGGTAGGGACTTGACCACGCTTGCAACGTAATCTTCGGCATTGCCGGCGGTGACTTCCGACTTGAGCGCGGGCCAGCGCACGCGCTCCTTTGCGGCAGACGCATCGGCGAGAACTGTGACTCCGGAACGCTTTGAGATTTCGGCCAATACATCTTCCAACGTGTAGGCATCAGGTCCGCGAGATCCGAATGCGGGCGTGAGCCTGAGTGAAGAGAATTCTGGCCCAAAACAGGCGACGATTCCACAGACGGTAAACAATAATACAAATGATCCTCTCGGTTTCAGGTTCATACCTACCTCCCGTCAAAACTGGCAGAGCGCCGCCGATTAGCTGAATCTCAAATCCCACATTGCCTGTATAAATCTATGGGCCAACAATGGATTAGTCGTTGTTGTCCGGCATTTGGTTCATCGATACCGCGACTGATCTGCTAGGTCGAAGCCGTCAAGCAAATTATTCGCCCCTTCGCTTTGCGGCCGCTGTCTATATCCTAAGAGTTGGTTGTGTGTCCTACTCTTCAATGATCGAATCTGACATCGAGTAGGCACTACTTTACTATCTCTCTACTTTGATTCTGTCCGCCGCCTTGACCGGCGCCAACTTTACGGCTTCGAGCTGCTTGTTGGTCGATACGAACTGGCCGCCATAGAGCTGATTGACGCTGCGGACGAGTTTTTCGACTTCTTTGGCAACTGCTTCGGCTTCGGAGCGTAGCGCACTCGACGGCGGCTCGGTGATTGATTCCAACGCATTGATCGTCTGCACCACGCGATTGCTCAAAGTGCGCGTCGTAATAGCCGGCGGACCACCGAACTCCTCCTCGGAAGCGCCGACCTGGCCGCCGAAGCCGCCACGGCCTTGCGGCTGGCGCATGATCTCTTGAAGCGGCGCAAGTTGCTTCTCCAGGGCTGCAAGGCTGTCTTTCGTAATTTGCGGGGCATCCTTGAATCCTGCGGCGGACTTGGTCTTATCGAGCTGGCTCTTGAGGTCGTCGAGCGTGCGGCGAACCTGCTGTAGAGCCAGGTTTGAGCTGAAGAGCCGCATGATCGCTTCGTGCCGCGATCTTAGCTGTGCCTGCGTTAACGTGATGCGCGGATCCTCTTCAACGTGGATCTGCTGTTCGAATTGCTCTTTCCCCACGGTGAGGCGAACGAGGTAAACACCCGGAAGCACGCGAGGTCCCTGGCCGATTCCTCCGAAACGCCCGCCTCCGCCACCTCCACCTGCACCGGCAGGGCCTGCCGGCGGGGCCCCACCCGGCTGACGCTCACCTCCCGGTTGAACGCCGCCGGCGGACTGTCCCGCCAGAGGCTGTTGTCCGGCTGGAGCGGGCGCTCCGGCGGGTGGCCTGGGTTCGCCGCGGCCGCCCCCAGCTCTCGGGCCGGTCGCGCCCGGTGCGCCGGGCGTTCCGCTGCCTCCGGCGCCCCTGCGTCCTCCCCCTCGTGTCGATTGTTGTCCGCCGGGCGCCGCGTAACGGAGGTTCCAGATTGCGTTATTCAGGCCGGCATGGCGTGAAATGCTGCCCAACTCGGATATCGTTTTCTTTCCGGCTCGGTCGAGAATGGTGATCTTAACCTCGTCCCCTGCTTTCGGCTCCTTGGCGAAATAGTACTTGATCAGCCCATCGAACGATGGATTGCGCGAACGAGCGGCCTTGTCGCCCGAACTTCCCTTGGTGAATGCGATCCGATACTCTGTAGCGGTTCTCGGAGGGAAGAGCCGCGTAGCGCCGGACGACTCGGGGCCCGCGAGATGTTCGAGCGCCGTAATGTCGTCGAGGATATAGACACCCCGGCCGTGGGTAGCGAGGATGAGGTCGTTGTCGCGGGGATGGATCTGGACGTCGTCTACGCGGACTGCCGGAAGCGGCTTCCCAAATATCGTCCACTTTTCCGCGCCATCGAGCGAGACGTATACTCCACGTTCGGTCCCGGCGAAGAGCAGGTTCGGGTTCCGCGGATGCTCCCTGATAACGTGCAGCACGCTCCCGTCCGGAATACCGCTGGAAATGGGCCGCCAGGTCTCCCCGAAATCCTCCGAGGCGAAAAGATAGGGCTTGAAGTCATTGCTGCGGTGATTATCGAAGGCAGCATAGACAAGGCCTTGCTTGAAGCGCGAAGCAACGACGCGCGCCACGTAGGCGCCCGGGGGGACCGGCTTCACGTTTGGCGCGATATTCTTCCAGGTGATCCCATCGTCTCGGGATATCTGGAGATTGCCGTCGTCGGTGCCGACGTAGATTAGCCCTGACTTGACGGGCGACTCGCTGATCGTGATGATCTGGCCGAACGTCGACTGTCCGTCGTGGACGGAGAGAACATTCTTGTTCGGGGCCGAACCCATGATCGGCAATTTGAGCCGCGCCGGATTCGTGGAAAGGTCGTCCGTTCGCCGCCAGGAGTCACCTCGGTCGTTTGAAATGAAGAGCCGGTTGCCGCCGAGAAACACTTTCTTACGATCGTGTGGGGAGATTACGATCGGCGTATCCCAGTCGAACCGGTATCGCGGCTCGCCGTTGGCCGGCTGCGGGCGGATGGACTTGCTTTCCCCTGTTGCGACATTCATTCTCTGGACTGAGCCGTTCTGGGATTCGGAATAGACCGTGGTCCAATCCGTCGGATCGACTGCGCAGTGAAATCCGTCGCCCCCGCCCACCCGAAACCACTCATCGTTGCTCGGGCCCTGCGTGTTCAACGTTGCGCTCGGACCACCCCAGCTTCCGTTATCCTGCAATCCGCCGTAGACCCAATACGGCTTCCGGAAGTCGTATGCGATCTCATAGAACTGCGCCAGAGGGATCGTGTTTACGAAATCCCACGTTCGCCCGCGGTCGTAGCTCCATTGCAGGCCGCCGTCGCAACCGGCGATCAAGCACGACGTGTCCGATGGGTCGATGTAGAGGGCATGGAAATCGCTGTGAATAGATCTCATGCTGAGGGTCGTGAACGTCTTCCCGCCATTATCCGAAACGCTGACTGCAAGGGCCGCGAGATAGACTCGTTCCGGGTTTACGGGATCTACGCGGATCTGGCTGTAATACATTGGGCGGGAGTTGAACGAGCTCATCTTGGCCCAGCTTTCGCCGGAGTCGTCCGAGCGATAAATTCCGCCGCTTACATGCTCGATGACGGCATAAACCACATTCGGCTTGCTCCGGCAGACATCGACTCCGATCCGCCCGATATCGCCGGCGGGCAGGCCTTTAGTAAGCTTGGTCCAGGTCTTACCGGCGTCGGCCGATTTGTAGAGAGCGCTTGACGGACCTCCTCCAACAAACCCATATGCCGCGCGCCGTCGCTGGTAAGCCGCGGCAAACAGCGTGTCGGGATGCTGTGGATCGATTGCCACATCCGTCATTCCGGTGTCTTCATTTATGTAGAGGGAATTCGTCCAGGTCTTTCCGCCGTCGATGGTCTTATACAGGCCGCGCTCTTTGTTAGGACCCCAGAGGTGGCCGGTTGCGGCGACGTAGACGACATCCGGGTTGCGCGGATGGATGACGATCCTGGCGATGTGGTGCGTGTCTTCCAGTCCCATCCACGTCCAGGATTTGCCGCCATCGGTCGACTTGTAGACGCCGTTTCCCCAGGTTGACGACTGGCGATTATTCGACTCGCCGGTGCCTACCCAGACCACGTTCTCATCGGACGGTGCAATGGCAACGTCGCCGATGCTGAGTGTTGGCTGGGCATCGAAAACCGATTCCCAGGTCGTTCCGCGATTGACGGATTTGAACAACCCCCCGGTCGCGGTTGCGACGAAGACGATGTTGGGTTTTCCCGGTGCGCACTCGATGTCGTCGATGCGCCCGCCCATAAGCGCCGGGCCGACGTTGCGCCAGGGCAGATCATCCAGAAGCGCCTTTACCGTCGATTCGTCGGGCGCGGCGCTTGCCGCAAGACAAAAGACGACCAGGCTCGAAAGGGTGGCCATCAGGCCATACAAGCGATGATTCATGGGAGTCCTCGACTAAGATGGGGGTTTGAAGAACGAAAATGAAAATCGAGACACTGCTTCGCCGCAAACGCGTATGTTTCCTGCATCTGAATAGACACGCCGATTTTCGGCCGGTTACCGCCTCGGCGCGGCCCATGGGTGATACGTTAGTGCGAATTCCACGCGGTCTTTTAGCGGCGGATGTGAGCCGAACCAGAAGGTGATGAACGATGGCGGATCGGGGTCTGAGTAGTTATGTTCGACAAAGCCGATAAACACCCGCGCAGTCGCTTCGTTCAGATGAGTCAGTTGGAGGCCGTATCGGTCGGCCTCGTGCTCCTGCCACCGCGTGAACGCGCTTTCGATCGGAGTTTGCAAGAAGAGCATTCCGGTGAAGATTATCAGTACGACAGGCAGGCCTGCGAGATCGTGAATTTCGCGAACGCCTTTGCGCTCTCCGAATCGTCCAATCACCCATGGCAGCAACCGGGACAGCAGCCAGAGCATGACAAATGCCCCGAATGCGCCAGCGTAGAAACCCTGCCAAACATGCCCTAGAACATAATGGCCCATCTCGTGGCCGGCGATTGCGAGAATTTGATCGTCGGAAAATCCGCGGAGAGTTGTGTCCCAGATGACGATTCGTTTTGTTGGGCCAAGTCCGGCGACGTATGCATTCAGCTTCTTGGTGCGGCGGGAGATATCGACGAGGTAGACCTTCGCTCCGTGAATGCCCGCGCGATCGGCGAGTGAAATCAGCTCGCGGCGTAAGGGTGTATCGGGAAATGGCTTGAAGTGGTTGTACGCGGGGGCTATAAACACCGGATAGAGCACCGCCATCGCAAGCGTCCACGGAACCGAAGCCGCCCAAAGCCAGAGCCACCATCTTCCGGGCGACCGTTCAAGCAGGAGGTAACCGAGCCACACGGCAGGTATTTTGATTAGCCCGAAGAGGTATCCGCGTCCCAGATCGGCGATCCACAGCCACGGACTCATGGCCGAGAGTCCATAATGCCGCTCGATAAGGAAACCGGCCAGGCTTAAGGGTAATCTCCAGGCGAGCATAAACGCGCTCAGCAGTGCAAAGAATACGGCTGCGCGAATCAGGCGGAAGCGGGACAACGGGTTTGCAATGTTACTGAATTTGGCGCTCAGTCCGGACGAAAATATCATCCATAGCCCGAGCAATTCCCAGGCGGTCCCGACGAAGTAGAGGGCGTAACCGATTCGATTATAGGCAAGGATCTCAGGGCGCGGTTTGGGAATTGTGAAATGATGAGGTGGCGAGGTAACTGTACTGCTATCCGGTTTATTCAAAGGATTTTGCACTTGCGCCACAACGGCAGCAGCGACCGCAAATAGAAGGAAGGCAGATACGATTCTTATCCGAATAGTTTTGTCGCAGCACTGCATGAATGCAATCAGGAATTCAGCGGCACTCGTTCACGTGTGGGCCAACCCTAGGTTGGCGCCGCTCGGGAATGCGGCTTCTCGCGTTCCGGGCGCGCCCACGAGGTGGGGCACGGCAAAAAAGAATCTTGCGGCACTCGGAACTTTTTCAGTCCAAACTATCGCTTGCAAAAATGGTGGGTTCGAAAGGGTTCTTTCGAATCTCTCCTTTCGTAAAAGGGGCAGGGTAAGGGTCGACCCTGCCCCGTCTTTTCGGGTCAGGCGTTCCCGACCGCTTGAACGCCCGACCCCCTATGTCCTTCCCAACTCCTCCGGATTGAGCCCTTCCAGCTCAGGCAGCACGAACAGCCCGTTCTTCCTCACCAGCACGTCGTCAAAGTAGATTTCTCCACCTCCGTATCGCTCCGTCTGGATCATCACCATGTCCCAGTGCACTTGCGAGCGGTTGCCGTTATCGGCCTCTTCGTATGCCTGGCCTGGCGTAAGATGAAACGATCCGGCGATCTTCTCATCGAATAGGATGTCTTTCATCGGATCGGTGATGAAGGGATTAAATGCGAGGGACCAGTCGCCGATATAACGCCCGCCGCTGTCGGCATCCAGGATTTCGTTAAGTTTCGCGGTGAGCCCGCCACCGGTGGTCGCATCGACAACTTTGCCGTCCTTGAAGAACAGCCGAATGTTATTGAAAATAGTCCCGCGATAAAGCGTTTCGGCGTTGAACGCAATCGTCCCATTGATGCTGTCCCGTACCGGGCAGGTGAATATCTCCCCGTCCGGAATGTTCATCTCGCCGGAGCACGGTACGGTCGGGATTCCCTTCTTTGAGAAGGTGAGATCAGTTCCTGGCCCCGTAATCCGCACGCGATCCGTGCGATTCATGAGGTCCAGAAGGGGCAGCGCAGCGGTTGCCATTCGGTCGTAATCGACTTCCGCACAGACGCGGAAATAGAAATCTTCGAACGCCTGAGTGCTCTTGCCGGCGGCTTGGGCCATCGAGGGGGTCGGCCAGCGCAACACCACCCAGCGTGTCTTTTTGACCCGCACTTCCGAGTGGACCTGATGCCACCAATACTTTTCGTAAAGCTCCATCCTATCCCGCGGCACGTCGGAGAGCTCGCTGATGTTGTGGTTACCGCGCACACCGATGTAGCACTGAACTCCTTCCATCCGCGCCTTCTCAATCTCGCCGATGAATTCCATCTGCTCGCCCGTCGCGGCGCTGTAGAGCGCTCTTAGAACGGATTGGTGATAGGTTGAGACAATAGGCAGCCCACCCGCAGCAGCGATCGTCCCGATCAGTTCCGCCGTAAAATCGGGGGGAATGTCGAAGGCTTCTATCAGCACCCTGTCGCCAGGCTTTAGTGCGATCGAATGGTGAACGAGGACGTTGGCTAGTTTCGTATAACGCGGATCGAGCATAATTGGCTCCTGAGGATCGGATTGCAAGCACGGCTGGCGCGCCCAGTCGCATCGTTCCGTGAGGAGCGCTCGAATTCCTGCCTTACCGGGCCGGCTAAGCAGCGCGACCGATCGCCAATAATCCGCCCGCAGCAGGAAACCAATTCATCCCCGCCGAATCCCGACTCTACCGATTTTACTCAGGAAGCAAGATACATAGCGGGGCATAACCGCAACCAAAGTCAACGGCTTGAAACCGCAGATTTCACAGATTGACGCAGATAAACGGCGGACGATTGGCAGCATCTATCAACTGCGGCAGAATCTTGCCTAACGGCTAACAATCGCAAAATTAGTAGTACAGAATCATGTTGGAAAGTCGGCCGATCCGCCGACAACCGGAATCCGTTCGCAACGGGACTCGGGAGAGCAGCAAGGTGAGGGAGACTGGCTGGAAGTTTCCACTTGCTCATGTTTCCGCGATTTCCAGGCTCGGCGAATGAACCTGCGCTACCGGCCGGAGGGCGGCGGCAAGCCGGAGTTTGTCCACACTTTGAACGGCTTGGGCCTGCCGATGCCGTTTTCCGACTATCTGGCAGATGGAAAACTGATCAAGGTGGGAGTAGCTGTAAAAGGACAAACGATCAAGCCGGCGAAGTGACAGCTATTTCGTCAGCAAGAACCCGCGATATTGATCGTTCTTAATCCCGATTCCGGCGATGTCTCCCCGGTTATTTACGGAAGTGGCGGCAATTAGATTCCATCCTGAGTTGCCCGGCACGAGTGTGTCCAGGTTGACGACCGTTGCGTTGCGCCACACGACAGCGTGCCATTCCTTATCCGGGGTCTGCGCAGCTCCTGCAATCAACCCATGGTCGTTCACCGCTTCGGCCATGCTGCACGGGCCGCCCAGGGTGCCAAGATCGCTTGGAACGCCATTATTCCAAGAGACGGCGTGAAACGTCTCGAAGTCGTCCGTCTCCAGCATAGACAGGCCCACTACCTCACCGCGAGCATTCATGCCGTATGAAAGCGCGATTTGGCCTCCGAGGTTCGGCAAAACTGCGGTCCGGCCATGTTTCCAATAGAATCCTGAAATCCGCTCGCGGTTTACCAGCATCGAACCAGAGATGTCGCCGGACTCGTTGATCCCGCTTGAAGCGCTC
>JBGPOG010000174.1:0-8097 GCA_041487935.1 Chthonomonadia bacterium
CGCCGCTCCATCACCATTTCGAAGAGCTGGGATGGCAAGAAACGCTCATCGTCGGGCGATTCTGGCTGGTGACCGCTCTCGCGATTGGCGTAACGCTGGCGGTAAGGTGACGTGAGTTTCCAACCTGGAACATTCCAGCGACTTCTGCCGACAATTTGACAGTCATTTATCGATCACCGCCAGATGTAAGGGACATAACAATGGTTACGGCGTTATTGGGGACGGAATTGGCGGGACTGCGAATAGGCTCGCTCGGCCGCGCGAAGATATCCACCACTGATAAGTTGACCGGTCCGGCAGGCAACGAAAGCGCCGTCCAAGTTTCGTGCTCGCCGCGGAGTCGCGTAGTTTCATATGCCGGCCGGCCATCGTCTCTGCACGCTCGAAATATCGACAAAGCGCTCGACGAAGCTGATATTCTCATGCCGCGCGAATGGATTCCGCGAGATTCGTTAGTTCTGGAGACGGCGCGAAAACGCGGTATCCCGATTCTGTCCGAGATCGAACTGGCCTACCGGGTCTGTCGCGCGCCGATCCTCGCGGTGTCGGGCACCTGCGGCAAGTCGATCACGTCAGCGCTTCTCGCACACATCTTAAGAGCTTCCGGAAAGAATGTGTGGCACGCGGGATTCGCCGCGCCTGCCTCGATCGCTCCCTTCGAAGCGGCTTTCCGCGCGCAGTCGTCGGACGCTATTGTGATGGAGGCCGATTCATTCCAGCTCGCATTCGTGGATGAATTTCGTCCGCAGGTCGGTATTCTCACGAATGTTTTCCCTGGCAATTTCGGATGGCATCGTACGTATAGCAGCTACCTAGCCTGCAAATCCAAGCTTTTCCAGCGGCAGCGGTCTCACGACGTCGCGGTTCTCAATGCGATCAACGTTGGATCGCGTGAGATCGCCGCATCTTCCGAGTCACGGAAAATGTGGTTCGACCGTGGAAACCATTCGGGCGGAAGTTCGACCTGTGTTCGCGGCGGCCGGATATTTACCGAATGGAACGGCAGATTACATGATTTGTGCGGGCTCGCCTCGATATCCGCAAGAGACGGCTGGTTCCTGGAAGATTATCTCGCAGCAGCAAGCGCCGCGATTGCATTCGGCATCGATCCCGAACTCGTGTCGTGCGGCCTGCGCAGCTTTGCGGGCATCCGCTTTCGGATGGAGATTGTTTCCGTGGTCGACGGGGTCCGGTTCGTCAATAACGCCGCATCATCGAGCATCGAGGCAACCGTCCAGGCGATGCGCTCTACCGCGGGTTCGTGCGCGTTGATTACCGGCGGCGACGCTGCTGGGTGCGATTGTTCGACGCTCGCATCTGTTGCATCTCGCCGTGCGAGCGGGATCATCACATTCGGTAAGGCCGGATATGAGATCTCCGCCGATCTCGAGCGGGCCGGAAGTCCGGGCGCGCGAACGGCTCGAAATGTAAGTGAAGCTGCCGGAATTGCCCGCCGAATTGCCCGCCGAGGCGACACTGTCTTGTTTTCGCCTTGCAGCCGCGCGGACGATAAGAAAGCGCGGAAGCTCGGAATTGAGTTCGACCGCGCGGTTAAGTGCATTGTTTCCGCCGGGAATGCGCGATGACGGTTGCCGTCGAGCGCGCAAGGCGGCCGGCTGCCCACGCGCTCGTGAACATTACCCTGGCTTTACTGGTCATCGGTATCGTCGCCGTTTACGATGCCAGTTATGCCCGCTCGATGGACCTCAGCCGAAACGGCAACGATGGGGCATACTTCCTCAAGCGGCAAGCGGTTTACGCGGCGCTTGGCATCTTCGGGTTGGTCTTTGTCTCGCGATTCGACTATTCCAAGCTGCGGAGGATGGCCGGCCCGCTGCTCTTCTTGTCGATTATCTTGCTTTGCACGGTCTGGATGCCGGTAATCGGAATCACGAAAAACGGCGCCGCCCGATGGATTGGATGGAAAGCGGTTCAGCTTCAGCCTTCAGAACTGGTTAAACTTACGCTGACGATTTACCTTGCCGCTCTGCTGTCGCGCGGAACGTCGAATATTCGCAATTTCTTGGACGGCCTGTTCGTGCCGTTAGCCGTAATCGGAGTCGTCGTGCTCCTGGTCGAGCGCGAACCTGATCTGGGCACAGCAGGCGTCATCGGGCTGACTTCCATTACTTTGCTTTATCTGGCCGGAGCCAGAAAACGGCATTTGATGGCGATCGGGGCCGCGGGAATGGCACTCGTATTGGCGGCCGCACTTTTCGGCCACGGATACCGTCAGGGCCGTCTCAAGACATTCCTGAATCCTGAGCTGGACTATTATGGCCGCGGGTACCAGGTCTCGCGCGGCCTCGTCGCCGTTGGATCCGGCGGACTGACCGGAGTTGGATTGGGCGCGGGTCGCGAGAAATTCTATCTCCCTGAGGCGAACACAGACTTCATTTTCGCCACGATCGCCGAAGAGACCGGCCTCTGGGGCAGCCTGCTCGTGATCGGCCTGCTTTTCGCCATTGCCCGCCAGGGTATCTGTATTGGCCGGCGTACAAAGGACCCGTTTGGCGCCCTCCTCGCATCAGGAATTGCGACGATGATCAGTTGGCAGGCAGCGATCAATATGGCGGTCGTAACGGGTTCGATTCCAGCGACAGGCGTGCCGCTGCCCTTCATCAGCTATGGAGGTTCCTCCCTGCTAATCTTGCTCGTGAGCATCGGCATCTTGCTCAACATTGCCAGCCAATCCGGCGATCGCGCAAGGGCATGAAGGTCATCGTCACAGGCGGGGTCACGGGAGGACACATCTACCCGGCGCTGGCTGTGGCGGAAGCGGTTAGAAAGCTAGTGCCGGAGGCGGCCGTGATCTTTGTCGGCGGCAGAGCGGGCCTGGAGGCTCGGATCGTACCGAGATCCGGCATGGCATTCCATGGGATAACATCCGGCCGAATCCGTAAGCTGCTAACACTGTCGACAATTCCAGCTCTTGTTTCAGGCTGGCGCGGCTACCGAGAGGCGGGATCGTTTCTACAATCATTTCGACCCAATGTTGTGATTGGCACAGGGGGGTATGTTGCATCGGCTACGATCGAAGCAGCAGTCAATTTCGACATCCCAACCGTAATACTTGAGCCGAATGCCGCATCGGGCCGAATGAACCGACTCCTTGCGCCAAAGGTGACTCGTATCTGTATTGCATACGAGGAAAATCGGTCTGACTTTCCGCCTGACAAGACGTTGCTGACTGGAGTGCCGATCCGCGAGGGGATCGTCAGCCGATCGAGCCCAACGGAAGCGCGGCAAGGCCTCGGAGTGAATCCGGATGCGTTCACTTTGCTCATCGCCGGCGGCAGCCAAGGCGCTCAGTCGCTAAACGAGATCGTCATGGACACTCTGCCCCTCTTGAGTCCCGGGATGCAGGTGCTCCACCAGACGGGTGAGGCGCATCTTGATGAAATCCGGTCACGCGCAAACTCCGCAACGGAGAGGTTAATTCGCTACGAGCCGCGCGCCTATTTCGATGGGGAGCAAATGCCGATGGCCTATCGCGCGGCGGACATCATCGTCTGCCGCTGCGGCACGACGCTTGCCGAGGTTACCGCTAACGGGATTCCCGCGCTGATGGTGCCTCTCCCAAGCGCGTATGCGGATCATCAGACTGCCAATGCAAGAGCGGTAGAGCGTGCGGGCGGGGGCGTCTTGCTGCCGCAGGCTTCGCTGACTCCGCGGCAATTGGCGGATGAGGTTAACGCGCTCGCCGCAGACACCGCACGACGCGATCATATGGCGGCAGCGAGTCGTTCCCTCGGCCGCCCGGATGCCGCTCGCAAAGTGGCTGAGATTGCGCTGGAGATTGCACGAAGCCATGAGTAACATACTTCTCAGATCCGCTCGATTTGAGTTTTTCGAAACGAATAGCGCGGATGAGATCGAAGCGGCGGTTGCCGCGTCTATTTCGGCTGAGCCGGATCGGCAGATCGTCGTGATCTGGCAGGCGCCCGAGACGGCGGAAGTTGCTCAATCGACATGGCTGCGGTCGTCTCATTTGCGGGTTGTGGTCCTCTGCGCGTCCCCGGCCAGGCGAAGAGGCTCATTTCGCAAGACTGCGTGCCTGGCCCAACAGCTTGCAGCACTGGATTCCGGCGCGAGAATCCTCATGGTAGCGGGTGTTGGTGACGTTGCGGGTTTCTTGGCGCGGACTATAAAGCCAGGCGACCTGGCGCTGACATTCGGGGATTGGGATTTGATCGATTCGGTAGCCGGGTTTACTGTCAAGATTCGCCAGCAAAGCCAGGGAAATCGTCCTTGACGCGCCAGAATCAAGCGAACCGTAAGAAGGGCAAATCGCGCCGGGAACGTGAGCCCGTCATCCCGATCCGCAAGCACAGCCCGCCGCCGCGCCGCCGAACTTCCGGTAAACGGATTCTACAGGTGATGGGAGTTCTTCTAATCGGCTCGGCTCTCGGGACGATCTATTCTTCTCCGTGGATGCACGTTCGTAACATCACGATATCGGGACTATCGCGCCTGACGCCTGACGAAGCCGCTCGAGTCCAAACGCTCGCTGTCATTCCTCTCAGGACCCATATTCTAAATGCGCCGGCGCGAGATTTGGCCGCAATTCTCCGCAGACTGCCGTTTGTTGCGAACAGCGACGTGCGCCGCAAGCTCCCCGGAACTCTCGAAATCGACGTTGTCCCACGCCAGCCGGCCGCAATTCTCGAATGCCGAGGATCGCGCTGGGAGCTGGATTCACGAGGCATCGTGATTCGCCAGGCAAGGCCGGACGTCAAGCTTCCGGTCATTGCGGTAGACTCGGCAATCGATCCACAGCCCGGGCAAGCCCCCGAGGAAGAAACAGTTCCGCTGCTAATCGCTGGGCTTAAGAAACTGGTTTCATCGTCATGCACAAGAGTTCGCAAAATCGATATTGACCAAAACCACGATATATGCTTAAATATGGATGATGGCGTTTTGATTCGTCTGGGACAAACCGACGATCTCGAAACTAAACTGGCACTCATTGCACATATCTATCAGGAGACGCCCAAGATCGGGCAAGAGGTGGAGTCGATGGACCTCAGAAGCCCGGATGCCCCGGCCTGCACCCCTCGCGTTGTGGGAAAGCAATCGCGGCGCAAGAAGGTTTCGCTGCCTTCCAACCCACATCCTGGAGACACCTCGACTACGGGTTAGCCCGGTTCGAAAGCGGCGCCGCGGAATGGGCGGCATACTTAACTGCAAACTCCAATGAACGTCTTCACAGGAGGCCAGCGGAACCAGCCATGGGTATGGCAGGTGACCGGCCTCTGCTTTATTCTCGGACTTCTTTTAGCGGCCGCTTTACAGACTGTTCGCAGTATCAGCCGGTCGGGTTACGGCAGCGTGCGCGTGGGAGTGCCGCCCCCGGGCAATATTGCGCGACTGGATACTGTACGACAGAAGGATAAGGAGATCGCCGACCTCCAAAAGCGCAATACCGATCTCGAAAACACCATCGGTAACGGCACGCGGGGTCAGAAAATCCTGAATGACGAGCTGCAGCGGGTGAAGATTCTGGCCGGCCTAACCGCGGTTAAAGGTCCGGGAATTGTCCTCACGCTTCAGGATTCGAAGAAACGGCCGGCTTCGCCGCGCTCGTTCGAGGTCAATAACGGAATCATCCACGACGTCGATCTTCGCCAGGTACTCGACGAGTTGGGACAGAGTGGCTCGGAAGCAATCTCCATCAACAACCAGCGCATCGTCGGCCGAACCTATCTTCGCTGTGTCGGACCGACCATTCTCGTCAACAGCATTCCGCTGGTTCCTCCATACGTGATCCTGGCAATTGGCGATCCGGACACGCTCTGGGGCGGTTTGAATCTTCCATACGGCGTGCTCGACCAGATGCGCCGCTACGATCCGCTGATGTTCAAGATCGAGCGCAAGAAGGACATACAGATACCAGCCTACACCGGGAGCACCGAGGTGCGCTTCGCCGAGCCGGCCAAGGACGATAGCAATAAGAAGGAGACTAAGTGATGGCGTGGCTGCCCTTCCTCGGGATTGTACTTGGGTTCGTAACAGGCCTGGCGGTATTCGCGGAAATCAAGGTGCCTGGCGACCTTGCGACGGCGTATGCTCCCTACCTTTCACTCGCAACGCTCGCCGGGCTGGATACGCTCTTCGGGGGGATCAAATCCGGAATTGAGGGCCGCTTCCAGGACGACATCTTCATTAGCGGCTTTGTCCTCAATACGCTATTGGCGGCGGGCCTGGCTTATCTTGGAGACAAGATCGGAGTTGACCTCTTCTTGGCTGCAGTAGTTGCCCTTGGAACACGCATATTCCTCAATCTATCGCTAATGCGCCGCTATTACCTTACCAAGATCGCGCTGAGGCGGCGGAAAGAGACCCAGGCGGTATAGGCTCCACTCCGTCCTCCGATACTTGGGCAGTGCATCCGTCTTACCAATGACGTCCGTCGGGAACAACAAGCGTTCTACGTTTTATCTTTCAAATCCCTAGCTAAACGATTCCACCGCATTCACGGAACCGAGCATTCGAGGATGGCCGCTTTACTGGTTAGAGGGCGAAGGGGACATTCGCCGATTTGGGCGGGGAGGAGTATCGACTGGCCCACGCCGAGACGGTATTCCAGGCCGTTGTCGGCGATCGTGCAATCGCCGTCGATGCCAAGGAGAATGGTGAAACGAGTGGGCGATCCTATTTTGCCCAATCCGTCCAGGCTGCGCCTGCGGATTACGAAGTATTCGGACTCAACCAGAGTTTCCGCGATGCCTCCTTCAACTTCAACTCGCTCCGGAATCTGAGGATTTACCGGCCCCCGCGTGAAATCGATGCACTTCATTGCCTGGTCGATATGCAGTTTACGGCGGCGGCCATCGGAACCGGCACGGCCCCAATCGTAAACACGGTAGGTTGTATCAGACATTTGCTGCACCTCTGCCAGTACGATCCCCGCGCCGATCGCGTGCACCGTGCCGGCCGGAATGTAGATGCAGTCGCCGGGTTTTACAGGCGCTCGGTGCAGGCAGGCCTCAATATCCCCGGAATGGATGGCCTTCTCGAATACTTTGCGCGTCACGCCCTGCTTCAATCCGGCGTAGATGACGCTTCCTGGATCGGCATGAAGAATGAGCCACGCTTCCGTCTTGCCGCGGTCGTTTGCCATCTCTCGAGCCAGGCGGTCATTCGGGTGGACCTGAACGGATAACCTTTGATTCGCATCCAGGAACTTGATGAGCAGCGGAAACGCGTCGTATTTTTTGCCGGTTAAGTGGGCGCCGAATTCCAGGACGAGATCGTGGAGCGAGCACCCGGCGAAGGGTCCATCCGCGACTATGCCCACATCTGCGCCGTGGTCCGCGATTTCCCAGCTCTCGGCGTAGTCGTCGCCAGGCGGTAGCTGCTTGTAGAGCAGCGTCGCGAGCCGCCGCCCGCCCCAGATGGCGCGCTTAAAGATTGGAACGAATCGGAGCGGTATTAATCGTGTTGCCAATTGCTTCAATTACCGTCGGAATATCAGAGGCGCGCGAAGCCGCCGTGGAAGGAGAAATCCTTCCTGCCGCCGAATGGCCGGTTCATCGATCCCTCGAATCTAGGAGATGGACCGGCTACCGGCACTCCTGCCGAGTATACATCTACTAACCCCAACAGAGATTATTGTTCCCCTGTTTTCGCGAATTTCAGGCATGAAACGTATGCAAACGGCCTCCGGAATTTGATTCCGGAGGCCGTTGTGATCGGTGCAAACGCTATTCCGTTACGAACGCCAAAAGCGCCATGTGGCGCGCGCGTTTAATGGCGGTGGTCAGGAGCCTTTGATGTCCGGCGCAGGTACCGCTCGTGCGCCGTGGCAGGATTTTGCCTCGCTCCGTCACGAATTTCCGGATCTTATTTACGGCTTTATAGTCGATGCTGGTCGCCTTGTCAACGCAAAAGGCGCACACTTTGCGACGCGGCTTCTTGAACTTGCTGCCGGTTCGCTTGCGTGGTGGTCCCGGTGGTGGCATATAGTTCCTCTCTTAAAGGATGAAGTGTGAAAACAGAGCGCGGGCTGAATTATGACCGGCAGAGCTAATTTACAGGCCACGACGAAGGACAAATTCCATCCTTCATCTTTATGATTTCATCCTTCATCCTTCA
>JBGPOG010000175.1:0-8094 GCA_041487935.1 Chthonomonadia bacterium
CACAACATATGTTTACCGGCATGGAGCTGACGGACCGGCAGATCGGTCGCGCCGTTGACTACGTCGCGGAAGTCAAAAGGATCGTCGGGGATGAGATTCCACTCGCGGCCGATCATTTCGGGCACATCGGTGTCAAATCGTGCATTCGGCTCGGAAAGGCGTTGGAGCCGCACAATCTCGCATGGATCGAGGACCTCATCCCCTGGCATTACACCGACCTCTGGAAGCGCATCACAGAAGCCGTAAACCTGCCCACCTGCACGGGCGAGGACATCTACCTTAAAGAGGGCTTCCTCGAGTTGTGCGAGAATCACGCCGTAGACGTGATCCATCCGGACCTTGCCACTTCCGGAGGCATTCTCGAAACCAAGAAGATCGGCGACCTGGCCCAGGAGTTCGGGGTCCCGATGGCGATGCACTTCGCCGGCACCCCGGTCTCCTGCATGGCCAACGTTCACTGCGCCGCCGCGACCGAGAACGTTCGTGTCCTGGAAAACCACTCGGTGGATATTCCGTGGTGGGATGATCTTGTGGAGGGCATCGGGAAGCCGATCGTGAAGGACGGATTCATCCGGGTTCCGGATGCGCCTGGCTTAGGAATTACCCTGAACGACGAGGTCGTGAAGGAGCATCTAGCGGAACCGGGCTACTTCGAACCAACGCCCGAGTGGGACAACGAGAGGTCGCACGACCGGTTGTGGAGTTAACCGGTATCAGGCGTGGCAGGGGCGAATAAACCGCGAAACAACCTTCCGGTGTTGAACCAAGCATTTCAAGCGGTTTATTCGCCCACGCCACCCGCGAAGATGCACGACAATGTATAACGTACGCAAGGAGCTACATCCAATGCTCTTAAATCGCCGCGAAGACATCATCGCGATAACCCGCAAGAACCCGTTCGACCGCTACCCCGACGGCCGTCCGCGCGTACCGGACGATCTGATCGAGCGGATGAAGCTCGTCACGGTCGAAGAAGCTTGGGGTGTGCTCAAGCAGCACGGCTACCTGTTCCAGCACGATTGCAACTGGATGAACCTGCACCCCGAGCGGGTCATGGTGGGCCGCGCAGTCACAGCGATGTTCGTGCCGATGCGGCCGGATCTCCACGAGATCGTCGAGGAGTGGGGCAAGGCGCGCGGCAGCGTGGGGCACCACAACTCCTTCGTGATCGACACGCTCGTAGAGGGCGACGCAGTAGTGATCGATATGTTCGGGAAAGTAAGAGACGGAACCTTCGCGGGGGACAACCTGGGAACGGCCATCGCCAACAAGACGAAGACGGGCATGGTCATCGACGGCGGTATCCGCGACCTCCTCCGGCTGGAGGAGATTCCCGACATCGGCGTCTTCGCGCGAGGCTTCGACGCCTCGGCGATCGCCAACGTGACGATGACGATCCTGAACGGCCCTATCCGAATCGGCCCGGCGACCGTGCTGCCCGGCGACGTGGTGCTCGCCAGCAAGTCCGGAGTGATCTTCATCCCGCCGCACCTCGCCCAAGAAGTCGTCGATCGGTCGGAGCTTATCAGAACGCAAGACCACTGGGGCCAGATGCGGATCCGCGAGGGCAGATACACCTCCGGCCAGGTGGACGGCAACTGGACCGAAGAGATGCACCGGGACTTCGAGGAATGGCACAAGTCACATGGCGCTGGCACACCTGCTAAGTAGCAAATCGTGCCAATAATCCTGCGACAGTGTTTGCTCCGCTAAGAACTCTCCTTGCTTACTGGTTCGGGTCTTGTCCTCGCTCTTCTGGCTGCTCGGTCGCTTAGACGGCGGCCTTACAGCGTTTTGAGAACCGCTAGGAGTGCAGTGCGGACGGATTCGGAAGGATTTACGTGGAACGGGTGTCCGGTAACCGCCCGTGCGTTCACATCATAAACGAGGCAGCCGGTCAGTACCGGCATTTCCTGAGTCCGCCAGGGCGTACTCGATAGCCTGTTCCACCGTCATCGCAGATCCCTCGCCCCAAGCAGCGGCGAAGACTTCGTCGCCCATTGCCGAACGTGCCAAACTCACTTGCTCCTCGTGGCGCGCCAGTTGACTGGGCCGCATAGGGGAACCGAGTTCTTTACGCACGGTGTCCGCCATTCCCCACAGACACGCTGCGCGTCTAGGCCGCTTCTCCGCCGCTGCTAGATCCGCAAACGATTCCAGCGATTCGACAATGCCGTACTTGTCCCCCAACTCCCTTCTGATCGCCAGGCTTTCCTCACACAGCGCCTTTGCCGAAACATAATCTCCCAGGCAATAGGCTACCATCCCGAGGTCGTTGAGGGAAGCAGCGATGCCATCCTTATCCTCCAGTTCGGTTCTAATGCCAAGGCTCTGCTGAAATAAGGCATTCGCTGCTTCGTACTCTCCCTGCGCTTTGGCCACAAGCCCCTGGTTGTTGAGGATTAGGGCTTCGGACCCCCGATCGCCGATCTCCCGCGCGATCGCAAGACTCTCGTCGAACAGTGTAGCTGCCGCCCGATAGTCGCCCTGGACATAGGCCATGCTCCCCAGGTTGGTCAGCGAAATAACGATACCTTGCTGATCTCTCAACTCCCGTCTGATTGCCAGACTCTCCTCATAAAGCGCCCTGGCGGATTCATAGTCGCCTTGGCTCTTGGCGATATTCCCAAGGTTGCTGAGTGCGACTGAGATACCATGTTGGTCCGACAACTCCCGACTTAAAGCGAGGCTTTCCTCATAAAGCAAATTGGCGGGCTGTCGGTTGCCCTGCAATCGCGCTACATTCCCCAAGTAGTTAAGGGACAAGGCTATACCTTGTTGATCCTCCAACTCCCGGTATATATCCAAGGCCTCCTCGAGCATTGCCTGTGCATTCGCATAATCGCCCTGGTCACAGGCCAGTATCCCGGCCCCATTCAGAGCTCGGGAACGCGCTAGCGCTCTTACTGCCGCTCCTTCACGCCCCAGTTGATCCGCCAAACACACCCGGCCTTCACTCTGAAATCCTCGAGTGCGCCAGAATCTCGACAGCGCGCCGGCCAACTGCAAGCCCGCTTCGGCTCCGTCGTCACGGGCCTTGCACCAATCCAATACCGACCGTAGATTGTCATGTTCCATCTCCAGTCGCGCGAACCATCTCGCCTGGTCGGCCCCTACCAATTTCGGTTCCGCTTGTTCCGCCAAAGCTAGGAAATAGTTCCGGTGCCGGTCTCGAAGTATCGCGTCCTCTTCACGCGCTGCTAACTTCTCCCACCCGTATTCCCGAAGCGTTTCCAGCATCCGAAACCGTATCCCATCCCGATCCTCTTCGGTAATCACCAGTGAGCTTTCCCGCAACTGCGCCAGGTAATCCAAGGCCATGCGCTCTTCGCAAACCGCTTCCGCCGCCGCAAGCTCCCAACCACCCCGAAATACCGACAGGCGCGTGAAGAAACGTTGTAGGTCTTCTGAAAGCAGGTTGTAGCTCCAGTCGATGGTTGCCCGCATTGCGCGGTGACGAGCGTTGGTATCCCGTCGGCGGCTCACCAGCAGGTCGAACCGGCGATCCAGTTGCGACAGCATCTGGGTCAACGATAAGACCTGTGTGCGTGTTGCCGCCAATTCCAGCGCAAGTGGGATGCCCTCCAGGCTCGAGCAAAGCTGTGCCAGCGCTCCGGCGTTGGCGTGGGTCAACTGAAAATCGGGTTTGACGCTCTGAGCGCGATCCACAAAAAGCTGCACGCTCTCATAGAAGCGCAATTGCTCCGGAGTTCCACCGCTAATCGGCTCAGGCAGCGGCGCAACCACAAACTCATGCTCACCGGGTATTTCCAGGGCGCGCCTCGAAGTAACCAGGCATGTGAGCGTCTCGGAGCTCTCGAGCAGTATCCGCACCACGTAGGCGGCGTCCTCTGCCAGGTGCTCTAGATTGTCCAAGACCAGCAGACACGGCTGGCGGGAGAGTTCGGCAATTACTTGCGCTTGCGCGGGGATCCGGGGCGAACGCGCCAGACGCTGCGCCTTCAGGATAGCATCCGCAATCTGGCTCGCCTCAGAAAGATCCGCTAGCGGCACAAACCAGACGGCCCCCGCCAGTCTCTCGACTAAATCGCGCGCCACCTCGATAGCCAATCGCGTCTTACCGATTCCTCCAGGTCCGCTCAACGTGACGAGACGCGTCGAGGGCAGCAGCAGAAGCTCCTGCAGGCGCTGCCGTTCTCCCGAGCGCCCGAAAAAGCGGGTCAGAGGCAGCGGCAGTAGGCTGGCATAACCCGCCGCGGCGCGCGGCGGGGGGAACGACCGTGGAAGCTCGTGAGCATCGTTGACCTGAAACAGCGTTTCTGTCACGGACATGTTGTGTAGGCGAAACACACCCAGGTTCTGCAGATCGAAGCCCGATTCGCACGCCGATCGCAGCAGACTGCCAGTTGCTTCCGAGCAGAGGATCTGCCCGTAATTCGCAGCCTGCAAGATGCGGACCGTGTGCTGAAGGATTTCGCCCTGATGGTTCTGGTGCACCGGAGGTGTGTCCCCACTGTGCAGCGCCATGCGCACCAACGGCTCCTCTTTGCCCTGCACTGCCAGCGCCCGATGGCAAGCTACCGCACAGATCAGTGCCTCTGAAGCGCTTTGGAACACTCCGGCCAGGCCCTCTCCGGGCTGTTTGTAGACACAGCCCCCATAGCGGCGAATAATCGGCAAGAGGACATTGCTTGGTACGGTGCACTGCTCTCGCGCCTCCAAAACGGGTTGTTGCGGCGCAACGAAGGCCCCGGTATCCATGAGGAGAAAGGTTACCGTTCCGACAGGATATATTTCGGCAGCCGCAAACTGCGTATCACGGGCCGGGGTTTTCGACGTGCGTGCCGGGGACGAATCCAGGGAGGATTGGGAATCCGATTGGGCGTTGGCTTTGGGAACGGTGGCGCCGGACGGGACCGAAAGGCTCTGTAGGATCTCCCGGGCAAGGCGCCGGGTAGTGGCAGACGGAAGGTAACCTGTTTCGTCGCGTATCCGTGTTTCGAATTCCCGGTACTCTTGCAGGGCCGCCGTTGGTCGTCCTGCGGCGAGCATCAGGCGCATCAAATCCCGATGCGATTCCTCCCTCAGCGGATCGGCCGCCACCGCTCGATGGGCATAGTCAAGCGCAACGGAAAACTGCCCGGACTTTGCCAGCGCGCGTATCACTCGCCGGATGGCCTGTAGATACTTGTCCAGGAGTCGCCGGGCTTCCCACTGAACCCACTCCTCGTAGTAGCCAGGCAGCAGCGGCCCGGAATAGAGTTCCAGCGCATGACACAAGAGTTGGCTCTGCTCGTACGTCCCGACGGATCGGTCGGCTGCCCGTAGGCGGTCCTCAAACTCCGCAACGTCCGTGGAGACCACCGCGCCGTTCAGCCTCACCGAGAACCGATCTGCCTGCAGGAGGGTTCCGGCCTCCACTCCGGGCGGCTCCAACTGATGTCGCAGAGACGATAGCGCATTGCTGAGGCTGTTGCGCGCTGCGTCCGGTGTTGGATCCGGCCATAGCAGTCCCGTCAGTGTCTCCCTTTGATGGGACGTTCCCGGATGGTAGGCGAGGTAGGCGAGTAATGCCCCGACCTTCTGCGTGCGAAAGCGCGAGATCAGGCGCTCGCCGTGCCGCACGCGTAAGCCGCCAAATAGTTCGATCCGCCAGAGATGCTCCATGTACCACCTCGGCGCGAACTTCGCCCCGGTTCGCCGGGACATCCTGCCGCCTTAGAAACTCAGCAGCTAGATTCGAGAGTGGCACGTTGATTTCCTCGATTCAAATTGCTCAAATTAAGGTATGTCACCTACTCGTTGTTAAGAGTTCTGTCAGAGTCGGCTGTTAACCTATGTGTGGTGCAGTTCGCCCGCAGTGCAGGCGGCCGAATCGACCGATCGATGGAGATACACTTTGACCCGCCAAGCGATAGTCTTGGTCGTAACAAAGGAGTATTGGAAATGAAGGAATGGAGAGTGCTTCTGCCGGCCCTGTTGGCAGCTCTGAGCCTCTGTGGCGCGGAGCGCAGCGACGGCGAAGGTAGGACGCCCCTGGCCTTGCGGCAAGCTTCGCCTACGCAGGCACGCACCCATCGTCGTGCGCGTCGCGCCCCCGGCCCTACGATGGACAAGTCCTCGATGGATAGGCACTCTGCAATCGAGCAAAAAGCCACCAAAAACACCCTCAGCCAATCCACAAAACAGAAGGTCGACAACATCATCGACCAGTTCATGTCCGACAACCAGATACTTGGGATTGAGATCTCCATTCAGAAGAACGGCAAGACCATATATGAGTGCGGCTGCGGGACCATTGAAAAAGGATCGAAAGTGCTTCCGGGACCGAATACCCGCTTTCAAATCGACTCCCTCACCAAGGTGTTCACCGCTTTCGCCGTTCTGCGCCTGTCGGGAGAAGGCCGGGTCGATATCGACCAGAACATGGGCAAATACATCTCCCTGCCCAACAAAAAGTGGGAATCGATCCCGATCAGGCAATATCTCGGCATGGTCACCGGTATCCCCGACGGCGGCACGACTACCGGCAGTTATAAGCAAGTAATAGCAAATGCTGCCACCGCCAAGCTCGACTTCGAACCGGGATCCCAGTACGAGTACAGCAACGTCAACTATTTCATCCTGGGCGACCTGGTCACCGCCATGAGCCCGCAAAAGGGCTTCATGGATTACACCAAGGAGAAGGTCCTGGCCCCATTCGGGATGACCAACACCGGCTTTCTGCACTTTTAAAAAGGCGACCTCTGGCCGACTCCTTACAAGAAAGGCATGGCCGTCCCGCCTCGCCCGCCGAGTGCCGGATTCAGCGGCGGAGGCTTCGTATCCACGATGAACGATTTGGAGAAGTTCGGCATCGGCCTTTACAACCGGTGGGTCCTCGGAACCAAGAGTTACAAGGACATGTGGACTCCGACGGTACGCACTTCCGGGCCGAACAAAGGCCAGCCGGTCGTCTTCGGTCTCGGATGGAAAGTCGTACTTGGCCCGAAGGGTGGTCTTAAAGCCGTCTCGAAGGACGGTGGTGGATGGGGCTGGGCCAGTGAACTCACGTTCTTCCCACGATCGGGTGACAGCGTCATCTTGCTGTGCACTACCGACGTAGACGGCATTGGCAAGGTGGCTCTGAACATCGACAAGGCGGTTGGCGGCGAATAGATGAGGAGCATATCGCGAGCTGATGCTGTCGCGCCAACGGCCCAACGAAGTGATCTTCGAAACTCGTGGTATTCATCAAGGAAAGGTTAGAACAATGCTTGTGAACATCAATTGCACCGCTCGTCCGCGTCGCACCCTCTGCACGGACTCAACTCGATCGAAGTCTCTCCGCGCAGCCGCGCGCGGCTTCACGCTTATCGAGCTTCTCGTCGTTATCGCGATCATCGCGGTGCTTATCGGCCTGCTGCTTCCGGCGGTGCAGAACGTGCGCGAGGCCGGAAATACGACTCAGGCCGGCCACGCCCTGAACCTCATATTTGCCGCTGAGAGCACCTACAACATGCAGCACGACGGGGCCGTCGGCAGTCTCAGCCAGCTCGCCAATGCCGAGCTCATCAGCCAGAAGCTCGGTACCGGCCAGGATCACGGCTATAAATTTGCGGTGGGCTCCAATATGATGATGATGGGAGGATTCACGGCAACCGCAGTCCCCGCAGCGCCCGGTATCACCGGTTCGGTCGACCTCTCGATCGACCAGACCGGACAGATAATGAGCAACCCCTCTCAAGGCGCTGACGCCGCGCGGGCGGCGATGTTCAAGGATATCGATGCGGCGGCCGCCCATGCGCTCGGGGAGATATTCTCATCGGTGACGGCCGCCCGCCGCGAGGCCGCATTCGACTACTTCCAGAACGGCGGCCCGCAGCGCCAGGCGCAAATTACCAACGCGTTCAACACGCTGGACGTCAACGGGGACGGCAAGGTCACCATCAGCGAGATCGTGGCTTACCAGCCTAGCGCAAGTCCCGACATAATCGTCGTCTGTCGGAAATTCCTCGACTTCATCGGCCGTAGAATGCAGCTTGGCCTCGCGAACGAGGACGTCGCTTCGATACCCGGCGTAAGCCTCACGGACATAACGAACGGCCGCTCCGTTACCGTGGATAACGCCTTGCGTCTCAGCGTGCCGAAAGG
>JBGPOG010000176.1:0-7999 GCA_041487935.1 Chthonomonadia bacterium
GAACTTCTGCCTGAAAAGCGCCTCCAATTGGAAGAAGAGCCAGTATTCGTAGAGCGTAGCGACGTTGCGCGCCCCCGCGTGAAATACCTCTTCGCCTCCGTTCCAAGCCAGTTGAGCACCCGCATGGAACTGCAGCCAGAACCTCAATAACTCACGGTACCCAGCCTTGCGTTGAAGTACGGGACTGCCCAGTGGGAGCATGGTGGGAGGCGATACGTCCGGAAAGAATCCCCGTGAGAGTTGTACTTCTAACATCCCACGCAAGAGGCCGATCTCCCGCAGCATGCGCTGCGTCTCGGGCTTGACATCTGTGTTGGCTTTGCGGCAGAGATGCGCGGCCACATCTGCAAGAAAATCGCGAAACTCCACGAGCACCATCTTGGCGAAGCGGTTCTCCGCGGTGTCGAGAAAGTCAGTGCGCGAGTGTACGGAAAGGCGGGCCGGCATTGATAAAATCGTCGCATGAAGTGGATGCGATTCAGGCACAGCCACGCGCCGGGTTGCCGATGCTATCTGCTTCGCGAAATCTCTACCGGGTTTGAACGGGCGGGAGATGTCCCGCTCTTCCCGCTCGTCCTGCAGTCTGCGATGCGGATCGCGGAGCACTTCATCCACAGCGGTTCCGAAGGTGGGCGACTCCAGTGTAAACCTGAGGAACTCAAGCTGCTGCTCCAGAACATTGGAGTCCCGCCGCCACAGCGTGCCTAATCGCAGTTTCGTCGAGGCGCGACTGTCGACCAGTAGCCCGGCACACTTTTCAGCAATGAAGGTCAGCATCCCGCGATAGTGCTCTCGATAGCCGAGCTTCAGTGAGCGGACTTCCAAGCGGCCCCACGCCAGCGGGCGGTGAGCGGGGTCGCCGCGGCGGATAATGATCAGAGGAAACATGCCGCAATAATCTTGTGGCTCAATCAAACCCCGGTCTTCGCCATTCGACTGTACTTGGCTACGGGTCACGCCTCTGCCTTGTTCGAGCATCAACTCGTCAGAAGCAGTTACCGATCTCAGCCGGTATTCGTAGCGTCCGCGCTCCCTCAGCTGGAGACGTTCCTCGCCGTTGCGCAACGCTTCGTCTGCTGGGAGCAGTACGAGTGGATGTGTGTCGGCGGTTCGCGCTTCGCTGTTGGTGGATGCGAAAATCTCAACGGTCGCCAACAAGCGGCCTTCCGGCGTCCTGCAGTCCACAAACTCGCTTTGTCTTGTTTCCGCTGCCATATTACGCATCCGCGAAATTCACGAATTGGTCGCGCACCAGCTTGCGCCACATTCGCATTATCTTGTCAAAACTTAACGGATATCGTGCTGCCTTTGTTGGATCGTGCGGATTCTTTGCTGCTAAAGCCACCCACACTACATTCGGGCCATACTTGACTTCGTCTTGGGCTTGGCTGACCTCGATTAGCTGTGCAGCGAAGTCCTTCCCATGCCTATCAATGCGCTCCGCGCCGCAGGCCCATGTCAATGCCCACAGCAGCCCTTCGAGCTTCGAGCGTGATCCATGCAACTTGGGCAGGAATTTCTGCACGATAACTGCGTCCATCGCGTCAGTGAACCATTCTTGGTTGTCGTCTGGATAGCCGCCAAGCTTCTGGTAAAAGTGGACAAACCGCGCTGATTCGTACCCGACACGGTATCCGAACTCCGAGTTGTGATCCCGCAGAAGATTGAAGAAGAGCATCAATTCGTTCTCGTAGTCTGCCTTGACAGACGCAGGCAACTCCCGTTTCTTGTCCGCCGCCGACTCTACGAAGTCCTTTCCGTAGGCTGCGCCCTTGCCATCCAGCGCATCGAGCTTGGGCGCTCTTGGAGAGGCGAGGAACGCCGCCAACTCGTCCGGCTCCATCCGGAACTCAATGACATTGGCTCGATCTAATACTTTGGGAGAGAACATATAGGTCGTCTCGTCGACGTTTACCGTGCCGATAATGAAGAGATTGTCAGGTAGCCGGAGTTGTTGCGGAACGACCATCCCGTCGGCCGTCCGCGCGCTGCCACGGTAAAGCGGTATCTCCTCGTTAGACTCGATCGCCGAAAGAATGTCCGCGAAATACCGCTCCACGTGCGACAGATTCATCTCATCGAGGATGAGGAAGTGTGGAACCAAGGCGTTCATGGGTTCAAGCGCATGGCGAATTAACTCCAGCGCTGGCTTGGTCACGTAGTTCGCGTTGACCAGGCCGTCCGGATACCCAACAATGTTTTCGTTACCCGTCCAATCAGCGCCGACAGGGACTAGGGCGAAACAACCGGAATCAGCCTCGCCCACGTCGGCATTACTCTGATAATAGAGGGCTAATGCTTTCAAAGGGGAGTGGAAGGAGTTGATTTGGCGGCTCCACTCTATTCCTTTTCTGACTACCGCAGCCTGAATGTCCTGGGACTTCGTAGTCTCATCAAATGAATTATCAGCAATAGACTTTGCCCACGCTCTTATCAAATCCAACGGAAGAATCGTTTTTGTGCGCTCTCCGCTTTGGCCGACGACTACACCGTACTTATCAACATCGACAATAGTATAAATCGATCTTGCCGCATGAATCTCCAGTCCTTCGACAAATGGACATTTTCGTGAATGGGAGACCCTCGGCGAAATCCAATGCGCGAATGCCAGCGCGAGATTCGTTTTCCCCGAGCCTGCAAGTCCCGTCAGAATCAAGAATCGTTTCGAGCTGAGTGCCGCAGCAAATCGCAATCCCAGGTTGAAGTTGACGCGCAGTTCGGCATTGAGGCAATGGCCGCAAAAACTGCTTATGAGGTTGTCGGTGCTGGTTTCATCGACCATGATCCTGTTATCCTGTCATCGGCAGCCTGGGGTACTTAGCACATTTCGAGAAGTACGAACGGTGAGGCTGAACCCATGTTAACGGCCTTCGTTCAGGGCGCCGCGCCGAGCGTGTCAAGTGCTGTAACCATTGCCGGAAACCGGCTGAATGGTTCCATGTTCAGCAATCTGAAGATAGCGTATTTGGGTCTGACTCCGGCGTTAAGCAAACATTCGTACGTCTTCTTAAGCAGGTCTTGAAGTTCGGAGGACGCTGGATCCTCGAATGGTGTAGAGCGCATAATTGGGTCTTCCTCGCGGTCCACATTAACCGTGGGAATTCGAGCGCCTCGGTGCCGATAAACCGCAGATGCTCTGCTGCGTGTTGCTCCGGCAAGGCTCTTAAGCTGATCTTTAATTGCCAGTGGCGGCCAGGCACGCGACTTCTTAACATCCAGCTCCCAGTCTGCATCCATGTGGTTCGGTATGTCCAATAGGATGCGCGCCAGGTGGTAATGTTCTTCCTGCTGAAAGCCAAGGCCAAGCCAGCTTCCGGCAACAAGGAGCCGACGATTTCGATAGACGTAGAAGCCCTGTTGGGCATTCCACCCTTTCGGTCCAGCGGCCCGCTTGTGATTCTCTTTTGTGATCTTCGAGTGATGCGGAAGAACATACGGCTTTACCATCAGCCGGTTCCCCAACAGCGGCACGTCCTCTTCTGTGAGCAGTTGTGTTGCTTTTTCGTTGGTCATAAATGGGTCCCACGCGTCAATCTGCTGACGGTTAATCCACAGTTTGAGCGGGGTGCGTGCAACATTCTCCGCGGGGTCGAGAAATCGGTGAAACACCATCGCAAGGTGTGCCTTGACGAGATCCGCCTTCTGATAGAATTGATCCTGTTGTTTGGCGCTGCTTGTCACGGTGCCTGCCGGAGTAATTCTGTCCATCGATTCCCAGAAGACAACCGTTCCCGTCCGAAGCTTCGCCAATTGCTCTTGAGCATGCTGTTCGAAAGTATCCGAGCCGAGTTTCAGCAGCCTCCACTCACCGCACTTGGTCACGTAATCGAGATCCCAACATCGGACACTAAAAGTCCCTTCTCGTTTCGAACCGACAGTAAGGCGTCTTGCCTGCGAGAATGAGGCAGTCTTAAGGCCCAGTCCGAATCGCCCGAGGTCCTTCGGATTACGCTTCTCCAGGGGGCTTTTGCTGCCAGGGCGCATTGCGTCAAGAAGCTCGCCGTCCGCCATTCCCCGGCCATCGTCAGTAACAGAAATGAATGAATTCGCCCCGCTCCAGAAGAATTCCAGCCAGACGTTCTTCGCAGATGCGGCAATGCTATTGTCAATCAGGTCCGCAAGCGCAGTAGCCAGATCGTATCCAAATGCGCGAAGGGACTGTATCATGGCGCCGGCGCGCGGCTCAGCCAGTTCGTAATCTGCCTCGTCTTCCGCGATGGTACTTGCATTTGGATTGAGATGAGGACTAGCGGACATAAAGGTACCCCGAGTCCATAAGCGATTCCGAGCCGAGCCATGTAAGGGGAGTGTTGTTCGTTTTCGGAATAGGGATCAAGCAAACGATAGATCGCCAAGCCATGACGATCCAATTCGTATTCCAGTCCTCGCTATAGCGGAAGTTGCGCGTCAGCTCGGCACACGGAGAATCTAAAGTGCGGTCCTCAATAACAGTCTCAGCCACTTTACCAGCACCTGTCCAGCGAGATTCCTTTGTATTTGCGCCGCCGTTGCAAGCGGGCTTTCGAGGTTGCATGAATTATAGGCCCAAAACTTTTAGATGTCAACGACATTCCCTGCTTGCTTACTCGCACCATCTCCCTAAAACCGGAAACCCGCCCCTCACTGCCTCCGCTCGATAATCGACACCGGGTCCAGCGATCTTAGCCGGTTGCCGATTGCGGTGATGGCGAAGACGGTGATCGTGATGGGGAGGGGCAGGGTGTAGCGGTAGGCGGCGTAGTCCAGGGGGTCCAGGAGGAGGCCGCGGGGGTTCATGATCTGGGTCTTGATGGCGTAGAGAACGCCGAGGTTCAGCAGCGCGCCCAGCCCCCACCCGATGGCGCAGAGAATCGCGATCTCACCGAAGACGCGGAAGAGCAGGCTGTTGCGCTGGTAGCCGATGGCGGCGAGGGTTGCGAACTCGGGCAGGCGTTGGGTGAAGTAGATGTTCGCGAGCATCCCGGTAAGGAACGAAATGGCGAAGACGACTATCGAGATGACGATCGTCATAATGAGATAGAGACTTCCAAGCGCGTCGCGGGTCTCTCTTACCAGCGAGGCGTAGGTCCAGAGCCGTGATCGGGATTTGTCCAGCTTCTTGTCCAGAATGGCGTCGAGCCGGCTCTGATCTTCCGGAGATTTGGTCAGCACGATCTGACCGTGCGGCGACAGCGGGAAGTGGTTTTCGATGAACTCCTGGGAAGTCATCGCAAACCAGACCGGCCCCTCCAGAGTTCCGACCAGGCGCATTGGGACGATCGAATAGCTATCCTCGGAATCCGGCTTGAGTACAACATCCCCAAGCGTGAGACCGCGATTCCGCGCGATATCCTCGTGGAGTACGATCTCCGGCTGGCCATCCACCGGGAGCCGCCCGGACCTCAACCGCAAGCCGCAGCGGGAAATGACTGCGTTGCGCCCCTTCGAGTCCAGCCCAAATACAACGAACGGCATTTTGCCGAAGATCGTCTTTACAACGGTGAACGCGGGCTGCCCGACGTACATCTGGGTGGTCAACGGCTCTTTGCGGATAGTTGCCACGAGGTCGTCTGCCACGTCCAGCGCATTGCGAGGCGTCACCACCGTCAGGAATCGTTGATAGCCGTACATAGTGAGGACGGTCGTATCGATACTGTCAATAAGCGTCACAACGCTCGCAACGAGCGCGACCGCGACCACTACCACGAAGCTGACGGGAAGGGTCTTGCCGAGGTTACGGCGAAAATATACCCATGGCGAGAGCGGGTGCAATTTGGTGGTGCGGCCTTTCGATCGTAACAGTTTTGCTTCTGGAAACACAGAATAAGAACAGCCCGTGTTGAGCTTGACTTCCGCTCCGTGCGTTGCGCCTTTGACGTCATTCCGAGCGATTGATGCTGTCCGCAACACGTTGCATGTAATGGCAAAACGCAGCATTTCCGTCATCCCGAACCGTCGTTGTGAGGGACCTGCTTTTGACGTTTGTCCTTAGGAGCGCTTTTGCGAGGAATCCGGCGCTCTCTTAGCAGTCGTGGCGACCAGCCGGATTCCCATACGGGCCGAACGGCTTCACTCCGTTCCTAGGAAACTTCACTTGTTTGGCGCACAAACGTCAACGGCAACGTCAAAAGCAGATCCTTGCAGGATGACGTGGGCATTACCAGTTTCTTCAAATCAAAGCCGCGCTGCGCGCGCGGTAAATTGCTCGGAATGATCCTTAGCCAACGCAAATACGAATGCGGAATTCCATTAACATTATGACAGCCAACCTTGAACATACGCGAACGCAGGATTCCCATAGCCGTTTCGGACCGGCAAGGAACTCGGTCCGGCTGATTGGTGCTTGTACAGCAGCCTTTGTATTCGGTTCTGCGGCATTCCAAGCCTGCGCACAGGCGCCGGCCGCCAGTCTGAAGGCTCCCGCAGTGACCTTCGAAAAACAGATTCGCCCGCTGATCGTCAGCCAGTGCGTGGGCTGCCATAACCGGACCACCCTTTCGAATGTCGCTCTATCCGGGGGCCTGGCGTTGGATTCCTACGAGGCCGCGCTCAAGGGAGTAACGGCCGGCGGGAAGCCGGCGCGAAGCGTCATCGTGAAAGGTAATCCGGACGAGAGCGAGATAGTCAAACGCCTGGAAACTCTCGATACCAGCAAGCGAATGCCCAAAGGCGGCGATCCGCTGCCTAAAGACAAGATCGCGCTGGTCAGGACGTGGATCAGCTCCGGGACGGCGCGCGGAATTCCCGGCAAGAACATCGCCGATCCGTCTACGCCTCCGGCGGCTCCACCTGGACCTGTGCTCGACGTGACGTTCCCCACAGTTCTGGCTGCGCCGGCCGGTCACGGCCCGCCGGCGGCTCCCAAGGACGCAAAGCTCGGAATTACGCTCGCGATTGGACCGTTGCCGCCGATTACCGCTCTGGCATACAGTCCGGATGGCCGTCTGCTCGCTGTTGGCGGTTATCGGACCGTATTTCTATGGGACTTGATCCTGGGTAAAGTCGAGCGGGCGCTTTCCGACTTCTCGGGACCTGTGCAAGCGATTGTGTGGAGCGCCGACGCATCGAAGTTGATAGCGGTGGGCGGCGCTCCGGGCGCAACCGGCGAAGCGAAGCTATTCGACACGAAATCCGACTACCGCGTGGTGCAGCAGTTCATCGGCCATACCGATGTAATCTACTCTTCCTCGCTTTCGCCGGACGGGACTAAGCTTGCAACCGCGAGCCACGACAAAACCGTGCGAATCTGGGAATTGGCAACCGGCAAGTCGCTCGTCACGATCAAGTCGCATTCGGATGTGGTCTATTCCGTTCGTTTCATGCCGGACGGCAAATCCGTGATCTCGTGCGGCCAGGACAAGAGCGTTCGCCAGTTCAACGCCAATGATGGAAGCCCGATACGGACGTTCGACGGCCACGGCCAGCCGGTCCTGGCGTTAGCGGTGCGCGGCGATGGGAAGTTCATCGTCACGTCCGGGAATGAGCCGAGGCTTCGCTGGTGGGATACTTCGAACGGCAGTACGGCGCGCTATAGCGACGGTTGCAGCCAGCAGGTGAACGACATCGTCTTCTCAAAGGACGGCAAGCTGCTGGCTGCCGCCTCGGCGGATCATTCGATCCGAGTTTGGGATGGGAACAGCGGCGGCCTGCAGAAGACTTTCAGCGACTCGCCGGATTGGAACTACCGCGTGGCAATCGGTCCCGATGGCAAATTCGTTGCGGGCGCCGGAGCGGACGGCATCGTGCGGATCTGGGAGATAGCCGCCAACGCCCTGCGAGCATCGATCGTGGCCAGTGTGACCGGTGGTCCAAAACAATCGTCAGTTGAATCCGCGATTGTCACGCCGCAAGGGTATTTCCAGACGACTGCAAAATGGAACAAACGGACGGCCTTGTCGGTGGCGGGAACGCGGGTTCCATCCGGAGGGGATGAGACGCTTGCCATCTTGCGGAACGAGACATCTTCGCTAAAGCTACTTCACGGTGAAAAGGTAGACCCGCCTGCGCTTCCTCCGCCACC
>JBGPOG010000177.1:0-7985 GCA_041487935.1 Chthonomonadia bacterium
CGCACTGACGGCGGCGCCGATCAGGTCCTTCAAACGTTGCGTTATCACACTCAGCTCCGAGAGTTCCTATCTAAGATAGTGAAAGGCCCAGTCGATCAGATACTTCGAGAATAAGGACGCCGTCCCCGCGCCGGCAGCCGTTTGCACCATGCCGCTGCACCAGATCCGGCGCGAGATACTCGGCACGCCGGGAGGGCTGAGGAGATACATCTCTTCCAAGTTCTCGGCAGCCCGTATCCCATTCAACAGATGCCGGTCGGAGGCGATGGCTGTGGTGAAATGCTCTTGAAGCCAGGCGCCAACGCTTCTCCAGGTAAAGAGAGCCGCCAGGGCGCCGACCAGCAATCCATCGGTTGGGTCCAGCCAACTGATCTGAAGCGACCCGACGGCGAGGGTTACCAGGCCGAATACAAGGCCGGCGGCCATCAAGTTTGTTCCGCAGCGCGGATGGACGCGGGGCATTCGCCGGACGACTTCGACCGAAAGTGACTCGCCGCGCTCCATGGCGTGAACGGCCTGGTGCTCGGCGGCATGGTATTTCGCCAGCGGAATCGACCGAACGAGCAGGAGAAACAACAACAGCGACAGGGCGTGCAGGAGGAACCATCCACAGTTGGCGAGCGTTAGCCTGGCAGGGTCGGCGCCGTTCCAAATCATAAACAAGGGCCAGCCGAATACTTTCTGCAACGCCCAGGAACCCACGCCGACACTAACGTAAGCCAGAGCGATCAGGCTGCCGAGCACGGCGCCGGCGCCGGCCAGCGCCAGGTTGCCGGCGCCGGCCTGGAGCGAGCCGTTTGTCAGATAGACTCCCCAGGGGGTTGCCATGCCCCCAATCATAGGCGGCCGGGGCAGCACTTGCATGGGCCGAAGAAGGTCGGTCAGTCCCACGACGCCAAGATATCTGTTCCGGTCGTCGACAATGGCCAGCGTGGTCTCGCTACAGGTGGCGAGAAGTTGACCGACCTCTTCGACGCTCATCTCGGCGCGGCCTATCGATGCAGGTCTGCGAACATATCCTGAGACAGGCCCTGCAAGCGCACCGGGGTCATTCCGAGAATTAAGTAGCGAGATCAATTCCCGGCCCGTCACTACTCCGACAAATGCGCCGGACTCGTCGGCAACCGGCACGGTGTCTATCCCGCCGTACCGCAATAGGTCCAGGGCCCGCGATACGCTGGCGGTCGGCTCCAGCGCAGGAACTGGGCGCATGACCGCGGTCAGCGTCAGGGATCGCCACAATTCTGTCGCGTCCGATAATTGATTGCAAGCCATAAGGTTTTGTGCTATACTCCCTGGGTTGCCACAACAGACAGGAGCTAATTACCGTGAAACAGTGTGCCATCTGCGGGAAGAGGCCGCAGTTCGGTCAAAATATACGCCACCCGCATTCCGGATCGTGGGCATTGCGCGCGCCCCGAACCAAGCGCCGCTGGATGCCTAATCTGCAATCCGCGCGTGTTGCCAATGGCGGCGCGACCAAGAAGATCCAGGTATGCGTCAAATGCTTGAAAGCGGGCAAAGTGGCGCGGGCCGTTTAATCCCCCGCGCCAGTCCGTCCTTCACTGCAGTCCCCTCGACCAGAACAGAACTGCATTATACACAAGTTCCTCTTTGCTTTTCAAGCTCGTGCTAACGGAGTAACAGTTCACGATCGGTGGGGTAGGGGTGAAGCATTCGGGTTAGCGGTTGGCGGGTTCCGATACATTATGTCGTCCGAATGCTTCACCCCTACGCACTTGTTGCCACCGGATTCTTCACTCCGTTCAGAATGACGGCAAAACCAGTTGCCATCCGAGCATGAGCACTCGACGTCACGCCGAGCCGACGTTGCGAGGAATCCGGCAAGAGTCCCATGAACTTTGAGATCTCATGCCAGCAGCGCTTGCACGAACTCGTTAGCGTCGAACTCTTCCAGATCACCCAATTTTTCGCCAAGGCCAACCAGCTTGATGGGCACTCCTAGCTCGTCGGCTATCGTGACGACGATTCCGCCCCTGGCGGTCCCGTCGAGCTTCGCAAGGATAATGCCGGTCAACCCCACTGCGTCGCGAAACTCCTTTGCCTGCGATACGGCGTTTTGGCCCGTGGTGGCGTCCAATACCAGGAGCGTTTCGTCCGCCGGACGTCCCAGCTCGCGCTCGATGACACGGTTTATCTTACGCAGCTCCTCCATCAGATTGTGCCGCGTGTGCAGGCGGCCCGCCGTGTCGGAGATCACATAATCGTAGCCGCGGTTTCGAGCTGCCTGCACCGCGTCGAAGATAACCGCAGAAGGATCGGATCCCTCGCGATGCTTGATCATCTCAACCCCCGCCCGATCCGCCCAGATCTGGAGTTGGTCGATTGCTGCCGCCCGAAACGTATCGCCCGCCGCGAGCATGACGCGCTTGCCCCGGCTTTTGAGGCGATAGGCCAGCTTGGCGATACTGGTTGTCTTGCCGACCCCATTCACACCCACAACGAGATAGACCGTGGGCTTCGTCTCGCCGATACGGAGCGTTCCGCCCTCGACGCCGGCTTTTTTCAAGGCGGCCATCAATCCGTCGCGAAGATGCGTTTTGACGTCATCTCCGCCCTTCAGCCGGTTTTCGCGAACGGCCTCCCGCAAATCGTCCAGTACCTGCATCGTAGTGTGTACATTTACGTCCGCCTGGAGGAGCGCATCTTCGAGGTCTTCAAACAGCTCCTCATCGATCTTTCCGCGCCCGGTAATGAGGGTATCGACCTTCTGGAAAATGCTTTTTACAAACCCAAACCGCATTCAATTCTCCGGTCCGCCGTGCGGAATTGTCCACTAATAACAGTAGGGGCGAGGCATGCCTCGCCCCTACGCGTATTGTGAGGATTATACCTGATCGGACCTCACGACATCCGTTGAAGCGTCACGGCGGAAACGAACATCGCTACCAGGCCGTACGCAATAAGCGGGATGGGGCTGCCTGACGCGACCAGTTTGCCCAACAAGAATCCGCCTCCGATTCCGCCAATCGAGCCGCCCAGGATCATCCAGGAGCCCACCTCGGAGTCCACGCGCTGTTGTGAGGTATGAACCACCGCCGGCAAGAGTGAGGCCAGGGCAACGACGATGAGCGAGGTCGCAATCGAGACGCCAAGCGGCTTGCCGGCGAGAAAGACAAGTGCGGGGACCATGAGCACGCCGGTCGCGATCTGCAGCAGTCCGGAAAGCGCGCCAATCGAGAGACCTATCAATGCAAGGCCGGCTGAAGACTGGAGTAGCTCGACGTGCAGCGGCGGCGGTCCCGCCCCTCCGAATCGCACCGCTCCTCCGATCACATACACGCCGATCAACATCGCCAGTGACTGTGCGACACGTCGCATGAGTATCAGCTTCGCGCTGTTCATCATACGCATAACAAGGATCGCGCCAATCGTTGCGCTCAACGCCAGCACGATCGCCGTGGCCGCATCAGTTCGAATGCCCCCGATCCCGGCTCCAACCGTCCCGGAAGCCGCCGCAAACAGGGCGAAGACGATGGCGGTGCCTGAAGTGCGCTCCCTGGTGAAGCCGAGGAGGAACTCGATCATCGGCGCCGCGGCGACCTGCGTCCCCAGCCCAGTGATTGCGCCGCCGATCCCCGTCAAGATGCCCATGAAGAACATCACGACGCTCTTAATGAGCACGGTATTCAGCTTTTTTTGCTTACGGGACAAGTCGATCTCCGGTGGGCCCTTGCGGCAGTAAATTGATGGGGAGTCGAGTTTACCTTGGCTCCTGACGGCGTACGATTCTTACAAAGTTGAGACGTACGCGGAAGAGGTAAAGGTTCATCCTAGCGCGAGCCGGCACGCGTGCATTCAATCCGAAAATCCTTCACGGTCCTTGCAGCTTCCGCAACCTCCCGAAAGCTCAGGATTGAGTATCATTAGGAGTTAACTCTGAAAGATCGTATCATCGTATAATTGTAATTGCATTAGAGTTCAATCAAAAGAGGCTCAATTGTGAATCGGTCTCGATCGGGTCTTGAATGAGTTGTTGCGCTCAGTGCTGGGCAGTCGACACCTTCTCGAGTATCGATTTAGATGCCGTGGCATAATCATGCTGGCTAACATCGAGATCATCAAATTCCTGCCAAAGTTCTAAGATCGACACGCCGATACCCATCAATTGGTCTAGCCGATCTCTGTCCACGAACCTGAACGAATTGGCGTAAGACGATTTGTTGGCGTTAGCGATGAATTGAATTCCCGCGCTCGTGATTTGGCCGGTCGTGAAGAAATAACCTTCTGCGATTTCAGCAGTCATCACCCCGAAAAAATCGCGGATATCTGCGACGGACACCGCGCCTCTATACAGTTTGCACTGAACAATCGTCCGAACGACGGCGGTTGTGGAGGCCGATCTGAACACCTGCTTATGGAATAGATCTATCCCGCGGTCGTGGCTCCCAGGTGTGAGCACGTACTCTCTTTCCTCAATAAGCTAGAGTAGACATGAAATGAGAGCCTCAAAGTCCATTGGAGTAAAATACTCCCAGTCAGGTCGATAGTGCCTAAATGCACGCTCCGCCTTTTCCGTGTCAAACCACATCGTTTCAAATTTCGCTGCTAGGTATACGAACCGGTAGCGCATCCATTCAATGAAGTGTGGCTCTGGATCGCGTGATTTTCCTGCTTCCGATTTGGCGAGAATATACGATTCCTCCAACCGAAGACAGGTGGTCCTGTGAGCTCGCAACAATTCGTTCCCGGAGTCTAGAACCTCGAACGCTGTTTCTAGGTCGTGGGGATCGTCCATGTCTGCTTCACTATCTCATACTGTGTGGCGCGTGGATCGAAGGATGACGCCTCGTGATTGAGCCTGCCGTTGTCGCATGTGCGTAGACTCTCGGTTCACCCAGAACGCAAACTGAACTCGGGTATGACGCAGGTCCCGATGTCTCAACTAGCTTATAGGCTACGAGCCGTATTTCTTGCGGACCTTAATCTCTATGCCGCAAAACGGACAGAAACTTATGCGCAAACCCTTCTCATACAACCATTCGCCATCCGCCGTAACGGCAATACCGTTCGGTTAACATCAATCCGTCTGTCGGTAGGGGCGACCCTGTGTGGTCGCCCGCGGTCAAAGGCGACCACACAGGGTCGCCCCTACATCGTTAACCGAACAGCATTGGCCGTAACGGGCATGATGTAGCAGTGATTGTAGGGGTCTGTAACGATGTTGCTCACGAAGGCAGCTCCCTCAGTGAAGGCGCGTTTAAGACCGTCGCAACATGACGGCGGTGTTTCCCACTCGAAGTTATCTTGAATATGGTCGTCTTCAAATTCGAGACGTAGTGTAACGTTTACAGATCCCATGGTGACCTCCCGTTCGCTAGGACAATTCGCAAGTCGGAATATTGACGTAACGGAGCGTAATTCCGAGGATCGCAGTCTGGATTAGATACTCCCGAGTATATTCAGAAACCGGAAACATGTCAACGCCACCGCGCGCAAGCTGCGGCAGAAGGACTGTTGCTTAGATCTCGAGCGGGGAAGGAGAATGTTTAGTGGACAATCGGCGCGCCTACGCTACGACTGACTGATCGGCTTCGGATACAGCTTCTTCCAGGTTTGCGAGCATCGCAAATCCATCTGATAGAGGAAGGCGATCGTCCGGATGTGACGTAATCCAGGCCCGAAGCGCGGCGCGCGCTGCGCGGATCTCGTCCAACGTCGTTGCAAAGAGTACCTGTTCGATGAGCAGTTCGCGCGGAATGTTCTTATCGTTCGGCATTTCTACCTCCCGGTCAGTATTGCATTATTCGACGAGAAGACTCGGATGAATGGTATGCGAGGCAATCCTGTTCGCTTCGATCCCAGCGCTAGAACGTAGCCAGGTCGATCTATTAGCGGTATCCCTATCAATGAAATGTAGAACTGAACCGGCTCTACCACATGCCCGCCTTCGGATAGGGCGATTCGTATCTCCTCTATGGCTTCGTTAAACGGATTGAACACGTGCGAAGCTATCCGTTCCGCAACTACGCCTTGATCGACCGTAATTCCCAAGCGCTGCATTACTTCTGAAAGAATAATGCGCTGAAGGTTTTCGGCTGGACCCTCTTCCCACCCTCGCATCTTGTTGTACGCCTCGCGCGTTAACCCCGCAGAAACGGAATGGATTGCCTCGTGTACCAACGTTGGCCACCGCTCGTCTTTGTTTACAATACTCCGATCGATCTCGATATCACACTGCCATCTTTTCCTTGCAAGAAATCCGCCTTCGTCAACCAGCCGCGCGGACCCATTCCACCTCGTAGGGAGTATCGTCAGCTCCGAAACCGTTCGTACTACACCTTCCGTTTCAGCAGTAATCCGTTCTGCAACCTCATCCATGTTCTTAGTTTACGTACAATTCACTTCGCAGTCAATCCCCTGAGCCTCAGTTGCTTACCCTTTAATCCCGGTCAGCGTAACCCCCTGAATAAAATACCGCTGGGTGAAAAAGAAGAGCATCAAAACCGGGATGATCATCATAACAGCCGCGGCCATGAGCAGGCCTGGCTCGCCGCCGTGGGCGGTTTGGAATAGCCCCAGAGCGTAAGAGAGCGGCATCCGCAGTGGCGAGCTCACATAGATTAGCGGGCCCATAAAATCGTTCCAGGCTTCCATGAAAGTCATGATTGTGACCGCGGCCAGCGCGGGCTTGATTAGGGGGAGCATGATCCGCCAGAAAATCCCGAAGAACGAGCATCCGTCGATTCTCGCCGCGTCCTCCAGGTCATTCGGGATGGTCAGGAAGAACTGGCGCATCAGGAAGATGTAAAAGGCGCTCCTTGCCGTGCTGCCGAGGAAGGCCGGGAACCAGAGCGGGCGCAGGGAATCGATCCATCCGATCTCTCTGAAGATCAGGAAAATAGGCATCATCGTCACGGCGCGCGGCAGCATCATCGTTGCGAGCAATACGACGAACAACCCATCGCGTCCGGGCCACCGCAGCCTCGCGAAACTGAAAGCTACCAGCGATCCGGAGATCAGCGTGCCCAGGACGGTCATTGAAGCCAGGAACATAGTGTTCCACAGGAACGCCAGGCCTCTGTTCGTCTCCTCCGGCAGAAACTTCAGCGCGTCAGGATAGTTCTTCCAAACCGGACCGAACACCTTGACCTTCTCGACCTCGGCGCGTGGCAGCTCGAATACCTTCCCCTGCAACGAAGCCGGTTCCAGAACCTTCAGCACCCTCTCGCCACTCTCCAGCTCTTTGAGCGTCGCGACTTTGACCCGTTGACCTTTGTACATTGCATACGCCAGTCCGCAAGATTGGCCGTCAACCATGACCTTCACCTGTTGGCGCGGAATCCAGACGGGCGGGAATCGGCTCATGTCTTCGTCCTCTTTCAGCGAGGTAACAACGAGCCAGGCGAACGGCAATGTGAATAAAGCGGAGCCGATGACGAGGATGAGGTGAATCGCGGCAAGCCTTGCGACCTCGCGACCGTATTTTCGCTGCTTCCAATCGGAAGCCGGCTTGAGGACAAAGTAATAGAGCGCCAGGTTGATCGCCGTGACGACCAATCCGGCATACAGCAGTGTGCTTCCGGCGCCTTCCAGGTAGACGGCAACACACGCGAAGCCGGCCACGATCCCGGAAACCAGCGCAGAGGCATATCCCCTCGCGGACGCACGAATCGCCACTGCTATGACTGCAGCGGTCGATACGACTACCGCGAACAGGAGGAGAAATCCGCCGAGCCAAACGAATTGGATCATTTACGATCGGCCTCGTAGTGCACCCAACGAGGAGCCAGCTTGAATTGGATCAAAGTGAGCGCCAGAATGATCAAGAAGAGGACCCAGGCGAGCGCGGAGGCGTAACCCATCTTAAAATACTTGAAGGCGCTATTGAACAGGTACAGAACCGGAACGAGGAGGCTATCCACCGGTCCAACGGTACTGCCGCCTTTTCCCTGCCCGCCGAGGATATAGACGCGGTCGAATTCCTGGATAGTCTGGATCAAACCCATCACGAGGTTGAAGAA
>JBGPOG010000178.1:0-7984 GCA_041487935.1 Chthonomonadia bacterium
AGTAATCAGGTTGTTTGGGTGAAACGGGGCCGGTGATCCGTGACGCGTGATGGGTGAGCAGTCGCAACTTCTTAGTCACATCCGAAGAATCCGCCCGCAACGCCACGGAAATACTGCCAGCCAACGGTCACGTATCACGCGAGGTAATTGCAAGAGTCCGTGCATTGTCATCCCGAGGTACGAGGGATCTGCTTTTCACAGACAGATATCACCAGAAACCACAACTAAAAACAGATCCCTCGTACCTCGGGATGACAACTTGCTCGATTCGCAAGAGTTTTGGAATTACCGGGCGCATCACGCATCAAGGAACCGAATGTCAGACCTTCGAGAGCTCTACCAGGAGGTTATCCTGGATCACTACAAGCGGCCGCGAAACTTTGGGCCTTTGCCTGAAGCGAATCATCACGCCGACGGGCACAACCCTCTTTGCGGCGATCGCGTGTCTGTATTTGCCAAGGTCGAGGGCGGCGTGATCAGGGATCTGCATTTTCAAGGAACTGGCTGCGCGATCTCTACTGCTTCGGCTTCCTTAATGACAGAGAGCCTCAAGGGCAAATCGCCCGAGGAAGCGGAGCGTATCTTTCAGGAGTTCCACGAACTCGTGACCGGCGATCCGAACGAGGTCCCGGACACGGAAGAGCTTGGAAAGTTGGCTGTGTTTGCGGGAGTGCGGGAATTCCCAGCGCGGGTAAAGTGCGCCAGTCTCGCCTGGCACACTTTGAGAGCAGCCCTTCACGACGCCCGCAAACCTGTATCAACCGAATCGCCTGGCGACTGAACGCGAACGAGATCGCATTGTGCGATTGTAGGGGCGCCGCTTGCTGCGCCCAAAGTGCGCGTCAGAGCCACAACCAACGGAGTACCACATGGAAACCACAACCGAAACCAGCCCGTTCAATGCCTTGATGATTGAAGGAGACGTGATCGAGGCTCTGCGAACAGTTTACGATCCCGAGATACCCGTTAATATCTACGAGTTGGGATTGATCTATGATATTGCAGTGGATCCCGCCGGCTCGGTAAATGTCCGCATGACCCTTACGTCCCCCATGTGTCCCGTGGCAGGCACACTTCCGGGCGAGGTTGAGGTAAAAGTCAAATCGGTGCCGGGCGTGCCGGATGCGACTGTCGAAGTCGTTTGGGATCCACCCTGGAATCCGGATATGATGTCGGAGGCCGCCAAGCTAGAGCTAGGCTTCTTTTAGTGGTCGGTCCGCGGATCGTCCGTAATCACGCCGAAACCAGGATCGCTGGGTAGCGTATAGTGACCGTCCCTTAAGACATATCCGGGCGCCGAGTATCCATCGAACTGGCTGTCGTCGCATTCGCAGTAGAGGTATTCCGGAGTAACAGCACCCAATTGAAGGCTCGCATATACTCCGATTTGACTTCCAAAGTTGTGCGGCGCCAGCAGAAGGCCGTTGTCCCTGGCAAAGCTCGCAATGGAGAGATACTCAACCAAGCCGGTATAACAGATGTCCATCTGCAGCACATCCAGCTTAGCCTTCGGCCATACCTGCTCACACCACTCACGAGAGTATGAATCTTCTCCGCCTGCGAGCGGTACGCTCAGTCCGCGCGAGGCCATCGCCTTCTTGAGGGCGGATAACTCCCGTTCATCCACCAGCTCCTCGGCAAAGGCCAATTGGCAGCATTCTGTCTCACTGAGGAAATCGACGGCGTCTTCGATATAACCGGTAAATCCTTTATTCGCATCCACCATGAGCCGGACGTCCGGACCTACCGCCTCCCTTACCGCCAGGCACACCTCGATGTCCCGTTCGGTGCACGATGGCCATGGCATCCACTTCAATCCTCGTCCAACTTTGATCTTTAGAGCGCGATGGCCTTTGTTCAAAGCCGCCATTGCACGATCTACGACATTTTGCGGCGTTGAGCCGGCTGCGACGAGATCCTCGAAATAAAGCGTAGAATCGCACGCCGGAACGGCCTCTCGAACGCGATTGCCCAAGAGTCGCCACAGCGGGACTTCTTCCGCCTGAGCGCAAAGATCGAGTAGCGCCACGTCGATCGCAGAGGCATCGGCCAGCGCTTCCTCATATTCCGGCGCGCGGCTGGAAACGAGACCGCCATCCCACCGGAAAAGACTTCGAGGGTCCAACCCGATCAGCCAGCTAATATCAGCCTGTACTCGATTCCGCCGGGCGTGTACCCAATTAGTCACTCCGATCTTGCCATCGTCGCCAAGGAGCAACAAAAGATTCTCACGTGACTCCGCGGGCCGGATGCCTGAGCTGGCATTCGGCGCGACGACTGCATCGCGCCGGCCCACGAGCTCGTAAAGTGCAATGGCCTCAATTCTGGACATTAATACTCCCGGTCCGGGGAATCGATCCGTTAGAATCTGAAACTGGAAGATTACAAAACCAGATAACTGGGTTCCGGAATACTTTGACCGTTAGCATAGATACTGCCGACTCCGGTTGCCTGATTATAGGACGCATGAGCCAAGATGTCAATCGGGTCGGCGACCAGAGATTCGTCAGTAATCTGCGGTCAATACTATAGGAGTGCGTCTACGTCTGCGACGTCTCTGGCAATCTGCTCGGTCAGGGCTTCCAAGGAGTCGAATTTGATCTCATCGCGGAGGCGCTTCACCGGCTGCAGGTCGATAGGCTCGCCATAGAGATCGCCGGAATAACCGATCAAATACGCCTCTATCGACCGTTCCTTCCCTCCGACAGTCGGCCGGATTCCAATACTGCAAGCGCCTTTGTAACGCTGTCCGTGGACGTAAACCCATCCCGCGTAGATCCCGTCGGCGGGAATGACCAGGGGCAGTTCGAGCTGCAGATTGGCCGTCGGCCACCCGAGCTTCCTCCCAAGCTTCTCACCGGCCACAACAACTCCCGATAGAACGAATGGGTGGCCCAGGATCGCCTCCGCGCCGGGAATGTCTCCCACTCGCAGCAATTCACGGACCCGGGAGCTGGACGCGCGTTCACCTCCAACGACAACGGGAACCAGAACGAATAGTTGGAATCCTAGCCGATCCTGAGCTTCGCGGAGATATCCCACGTCGCCGGATTGATTGCAGCCAAATCTAAAGTCGTTTCCAACGAAAACCGCCTGCGCGCCCAGGACTCCCTTTGCGACGAATCGCAGAAACGATTCTGGGGACAATGAGCGAAAGCGATCGTCGAATCGCGCGATCGCCAAGTGATCGATGCCAAGGCCTGCGAGGATTTCGCTGCGCTGAGGAGGTGTTGTGAGATATCCGGGCGCGCGCTCGGGCGCGATTAATTCAGCGGGATGGCGATCGAACGTAAACACGACTGATTGCCTGCCATGGCTGCGCGCGTCCGCGACGGCTTGACGCACAAGCTCCTGGTGGCCCAGATGAAGACCGTCGAAAACTCCGATCGCGACGGTCGCTTTCTCAAACGGTTTGGTAATGCTTTCCAAATCTTGCCAGACTTGCATATTGAGTTCATTACCGGGAGTGGGCCGGCGGCAGATGCCGGGTCACGAGTTGCCTGCGAATACCTTGACTGGAGCCAGTTGATTGTCACCATTCGAACGGGCGATCCCGAGCGGGCGCTGATTGCAGTCCAACAGAAGGACTAAGCCGCCAAAACTGTGGCTGGAAGGCATTGTCAATTGGATTGGACGGCCAAGGGCGAAGTCCGCCGCTTGCTCCGCGTTGAGCGCGATTTTCGTCCATTCCGTGAGGGCATCGGGAATCGAGTGGACCGCCCGCTCAAGATCCTGCTTGCACTTCAATTCTTCCAGTTGCTCGAGGCAGACGGCCTCGTCAACGGTAAACGCCCCGGCGCGAGTCCGCCGCAAGGAGGTCATAATCGCGCCACAGCCTAGCGCAGCGCCGATGTCTGCCGCAAGCGTTCGAATATACGTTCCACTCGAACATTCAATCTCTAGCGTAGCAATAGCGCGTTCACCGCGACAAAAGTCCAATAACTCGAGCTTGCTGATTTCTACTTCACGCGGCTCACGTTCGACTTCGATGCCCTGCCTTGCCAGTTCGTAAAGCCGCTTACCCTGATGATGAACCGCCGAGACCATCGGCGGTATCTGCCTGATCCGCCCGCGGAAAGAAGCTAACGCTGTGCGAACTTGATCTTCGGTCAGGCCGGATGTCACGCTTTCTGAGAGTATCCGTCCCGAGACATCTTCCGAGTCCGTCGTTACTCCGAATGCGACCCCGGCAACGTATTCCTTGGTCGCTGCGGTAAGATACTCTACTATCCGGGTCGCCTGGCCGAGACAGATGACCAGCACACCCGTCGCCAGCGGGTCGAGCGTCCCGGCATGGCCAACCCGCTTCATGCCGAATATCTTGCGCACTCGGCTAACCACGTCGTGAGAAGTCATGCCGGAGGGTTTATCTATTACCACTACTCCTTCACACTTCATCCTTTACAATTCATCCTTAATGCAGCCATCGCAGGACTTCCGCGAGGACTTGACTTTCCACCTGGTCAAGCGGCGGATCCAGCGAGCAGCCGGCAGCGAGCTTATGTCCGCCGCCCCCAAACGCATTCGCCACCCGGTTCACGTCGTAGCCATCACGGGAACGGAGGCTAATTCGCACTTTCTTGCCCGGAATCTCGCGAAAAAGGACTCCAACTCGAGCGCCCCGCACTGCACGGACGTGATTGACGATGCCTTCGGTCTCTTCATCCGTCGCGCCCAGCTCGGCGAAGTCGGACGCTCGGATATGCGCCCACGCGACTTGTCCGTCCGTAGAAACCTGAAGTGAATCGAGCGCGCGCCCGAGGAGCTTTACACTGCCAAACGAGCGGTTTTCAAACACGAGCTCGCTGATCTCCGCCGGGCAAGCGCCCGCCTTCATAAGTCGGGCAGCGATTTCAAACGTATTCGGCGTAACGTTCATAAACCTGAACGAGCCGGTGTCGGTGATAATCGCGCAGAGCAAGCAGTTGGCGATATCTTTGTCGATCTCGACCGCCATCGACTTCAGGAGCGCGTAAATGATCTCGCCGGTAGCCGACGATTTGGAATCAACCAGTCGTATCTGGCCGAAATTGCCCTCAGCAACGTGATGGTCGATATTCACGGAAACCGGCGCGGACTCGATCGCAGGCCGGACGCGGCCTATTCGGTCGATCGCGCCCGTGTCGCAGACAACGGCCAGATCGAAGTCCCGCCGCTTGGTGTCGCGCTCAACCCGCTCCTGTCCAGGCATCCATTGGTAGATTTCAGGAACGCCGTCGTGCGAAAGAACGGTAACTTCCTTGCCCATTCCATCCAATGCGTGGGCGAGCGCAAGCGCGCTGCCGAGCGTGTCACCGTCGGGGTTTACATGAGTGGCAAGGACGATCTTGTTCGCGGCGCGCAAGGCGTTCGCGGCCTGAGTAAGTGCTTTAGTCATAGCTTGGTTTGACGAGCGACGATGGACGATGTACGATAGACGATGGACGATGGACGATGGGATCGTCTTGATGCGTGATGTGTGAATTCCCGCGCTTCCCATCCAATACATTCCTTTGCCTGGATCTTCCCCGATCGTCCATCGTCCATCGTCTATCGTCCATCGTCTGGTTTCTCGGCTTCGACAGCCGGAGTTGTCTCTATCTCTTTCAGCAGCTCGAAAATTCGCGCGCCTCGGGCGATGCCGTCGTCGTACTTGAATTCGATCTCCGGAGCCACGCGTAGATGGGCTCGGCGCGTGAACTCGCCGCGAATCTTGCCGGTGGCGCTTCGAAGCGCGGCCAGGCTGTCCTTCTTCTCGGTTTCGTCTCCGAGAACGCTGATGAAGACTTTCGCGTATTTGAGATCGCGCGTGACTTCGGCCGCAGTGATCGTGATAAACCCAAGCCGCGGGTCTTTCAGGTCCTTGCGGAGCATGTTGCTGATCTCCTCGACCAGGCGGTTCTGTATCTGCTCTTGTCTGATGGTGGACATTCTATTCTCGTTTCGTTCAGCTTATCGGCAAACTGTACCTTAATTCGGACTGGTTTGGGTTCAGTCATCCGCGACCGGCCTCAAGAGCTGCTGAGGATCGGTCTCCGTGCCGGCTTGCGCCGGGCGGAGGAGGGTCTCCTCAGGCCGCTCGGGTGAAACCGCAGGTCGCAGCAATACCTTTCCCTCTTCTTCCCTGGCCAGCCGCGAGTGCAAGCGTTTCAACGCAGTTTGTGCTGCAAGTTTGATCCGTTGGCCGGCGGGCGTCTTTGCAGGATGAAATGCCGGATATTCCAATGGCACGATCGCGCCGGAACCTCCCACTTCGCCCAGCGCGTGCAATATGGCGAGTATCAACCCTTCGTACCGCTGCGGATCAGCCACGGCCAGCAGCTTGTAAACAATTCGCCGCTGATCACGCGGCAGATAGTGACCTTCACCCTGAACAAGGGTGGGCAATATTCCTGTGAGTGCAATTGCGGCGGGAAATGAGTACCGCTCGCCCCTCTCGAGAAATGGCAGCAACGTTTCGATGCAATGTTTATTCCGGATCAGGCTCAATGCGCGATCGATCGATTGCAGCCGGCGCAATGCGCGTACCCGGCGGCCAACTGTTCGGTTTCGTAAGCCCCTAACAAGCGCCAAATGGTAGAATGCCGTTAACGGAATCGCAATTGCGAAGGAGATCCAACCGGCATCCCGTCCCAGCTCGTCGGATAGCACCCCCGTTGCAAGAATGAGAACGATGACGCACATCCAGACGCAGCCGGTCCGAATCCCGTATGGATTTGCCGCTGCCCAGCCCGCCTCGCGGTTTCGAATGCGAAGCAGCGGTTCGATTTCGTTGGCAGGCAGGTGAGCGAACGCACTCTCAGCCGCCTGTGCGTCATCGGCTTCCGAACTGCCCACATCCTCAATTAGCCGTTCTAGGCGATCGATGTAGTAATCCACCGGAGCACGCTCCCAATGAGCCGTCCATTGCGTAAAATGTGATTATGGCCAGGATGATCAGGAGTGTAACCCTCCCTCATATCATCTCCAGCTCCACCTCCCCCACGTCTACCGCAGGATTCGACTCGATAAAGTCCAGCACCTTGTCCAGTACGCGGTTCGCAAAGGCGCCGTCATTGCTCACGACTGCGATCCCGATCGTGGCGCGGCGCCGGAGGTCGAGGTCGTCGACCTCTGCAATAGCGACGTTGAACTTGCGGCGCGTGGTATCAATAAGGCTCTTGATGACCTGCCGCTTGTCCTTAAGCGAAGAGCCTTCCGCGAGGTGGAGGGTGATCCGTAGCGTTCCAATGTGCATCGGCGTTAAGTGGGTGAGTGGGTGAGAGGGTGAGCGGGTGAATGAGTCGCAACAAACATCACCCTCTCACCCTCTCAGCTACTTTCGTTCAACTTGCTTCCTCTCGAAGCACTCGATGATGTCGCCGACTTGTACGTCCGTGAAATCGGCGATGACGATGCCGCATTCGAAGCCTTGCGCCATCTCCCTCACGTCTTCCTTGATGTGCTTGAGCGAGTCGATCTTGTCCGTGTGGACGGCCTCGCCGCCGCGCACGACTCGGCCCTGCGCGTTACGGACGATCTTACCGTCCGTGACGTAGCATCCGGCGATGACGATGCCCTTGGGCGTCTTGAACCTCGCTCGGACTTCCGCCTTGCCCAGCGGCACCTCTTCGAATATCGGCGCCAACAGGCCCTTCATGGCGCGCTCGACGGCATCGGTCAATTCGTAAATTATCTGGTAAGTGCGGATATCGATGTGCTCGCGCTCGGCTGCCGCCTGCGCCTGCGGGTCGGCCCGGACGTTGAAGCCAATGACGACGGCATCCGATGCGGCCGCAAGCGTTACGTCGCTTTCGCCGATGTTGCCAACTCCGCTGTGAATGATGCGGTGCTTCACTTCGTCGTGCTTAATCTGCTGGAGCTGCCCGATTACGGCTTCCACGGACCCCTGAACGTCGGCCTTGACGATCAGGTTTAGCTCCTTCTGCTCGCCTTCGTTGATGCGGCGATAGACGTCTTCGAGCGTAACTCTCGTCTGGGCGGCCAGCCGATTGAAGCGCAGTTG
>JBGPOG010000179.1:0-7964 GCA_041487935.1 Chthonomonadia bacterium
CATAGGAGCTGATGGACTGAGCGGACGCTGAATGCGCTGACCCGACGAATGGAATCAGGACTAGCGTAGCCAGGAGCCAAACAGGTCTCTTCATTGCTGCCTTCTTTCCAGCCCTCCGGGGCTACCGTATCGAATTGAACGGGTCGAGGGGGATGTAAAGCCAGCAAATCATAACATGCTGGCGAACAGTTTGTCAACAGTCGATTTTGGACTATTCTAAGATGGACTTTATCATGGGTTCTAACTCAGCAAGCAGGCAGGTTAGAGCCGCATGGAAAAGTCCATATACTCGAAAGAGTACACGCTCGTCCTTGCGCGGTTGCGCGAGGAGCGGGACGCGGCGGGGCTTACTCAGCAGAACGTGGGTACGCGGCTTGGGCAGACGCAATCCTTCGTAAGCAAATGCGAGCGTGGCGAGCGGCGCATCGATATTGTGGAGCTGCGAGCATTCTGCCGCGCGATAGGCGTGCCCTTCGCCAAGTTTGTTGGGGAGCTTGATAAGGCCATAGACGAGTGAATGCGCCCCACCCCTGAGTTTCTTTGTCACTCCGCACCTGCACCGGCCTCGGCTGGTGCATAATTATGCCAGTCCCACACACCGAGGTAATCATGGACGACCTTGCCTACAGCTCGACCAAATCCACCTGAACAATCTTACCGAATAGGTGACAGCCGAGCGGCAACCGACGTAGTCGCCATCCGAGTCCGCATCCTCCCAAAATGCTCTATAATAATTGCCAAAGGAAATCGATATGCCGGGTATGAATTCGAGTTATGCGCCAAAGACCGCCGTAATCTCGCAGGTCAGAGCGATCGCGAACGAATGCGCTGCAGCCGGCTGGGATGGCGCCGGGGCTGAGCCGGCGTCGCAGGATGCTGTTGCCCGGGCGGTTGACCTCATCCGTGCACTGCCCGACGGAGTTGCGTTGCCGGAGCTGGCGCCCGAACCGGACGGCCAGATTTCCCTGGATTGGATTCAATCCCGTAACCGCCTCTTCTCGTTAAGCGTTGGACCGGGCAGACGACTTGCCTACGCATGGTTGGATGGCGAAGACAGAGGCCACGCAGTCGCTGGCTTCGATGGCGAAGGCCCGGGCCAGCACGAAGCGATCCTTAACGCGAAAGGCGCAATGCGTGAGGCAGCCAAAGACCAGGCTTAAGACTTTGGAAGAAATCCGCCGCCATTTGGCGGAGGGCGAGTTCGAGTTCAGCCGTCATGCCTTCCGGCGCGCCGTCGAGCGCGATATCGCCGAAGTAGAGATACGAGAGGCAGGAGCCGGGGCGGAGATCATCGAGAACTATCCGGACGATAAGTACGCACCGAGCGTTCTGCTTCTGGGGTTCACGGTCAACGGCAGGGCGCTTCACTTGCAGGTATCCTTGTTCATGTCGGATTACGTGCGGATCGTAACCATTTATGAACCGGACGCGGCTGAGTGGGTCGATTTCCGGCGACGGAGGTAGCGATGTTTCATTGTCATGTGTGCGGTGGCACATCCGCCAAGCACGAATTGGTAAGCGAAGTGTTTACCGTCGATAACCGGCGCGTATTGGTGGAGCGCATTCCGGCGCAGGTTTGTACCCGGTGCGGCGAGCCAACGTTCTCCAGAGAGACCACGGAGTTGGTCCGTAAAATGGTCCACGGGACTGCGAAGCCTGAGAAGACCGTTCAGTTGGACGTGTTTGCACTGGCATAGACAACCTCTGGTGCGCGAGGATGGCTCGTTGTGGTATACAAACAAGGCGCGCACGCAGGCTTCGTTATAACTGCCTTCCGAACTATGCGCCCGGCATCACTCGATAGGAGGCGTCAACTATGGCCGTAAGCGATATCCGTCCCTTCCTCGGCATGGTCCCGGCGGTTCGCGAGGCCCCGGGCCGCTCCGTATGGCTCACATACGATTCGGAAGCCGACACCCTGTATGTCCACTACAAGAAGCCCAACCTCGCCACGGATACCGAGTTGACCGATAACGATGTGATACTACGCTACAGCGGCGATGAACTCATTGGCATAACTATCCTCCACGCCTCCAGCCGTTGAGCCGTGCTGACCCGGATTCCGAACGCCGGCGCGGAGATTACGGAAGTGTGCAGATGGCGTGAGGGCGGCAAGTAGTCAAGCATCGAAGCGAAATGCACTATACTGGAGTGGGAGATCAAATCAATGCCATCCACAATAATTAGCCGGCCCGAGCAAAGGAAGAAGCGCACTCTCGAAGCCGGCCAATCGAAGCTGCGGGCGGCGGCGCGAGCGAGAATCGAGGCCAAGCGAAGGACATCGAACGTTGAGAGGCTCTTCCAGATAGCCGACGATCCAGCAAATCGCATTCGGATAGGTGCTGAGGCGCTCGAAGATATCCTGAGTTCATTTCCAGGTGACCCAGATTAATGCCGGTATTTCCTCTATCTTACATGTATCGATGATGCAGTCCTACGGAATCACAATGATGGTCTCAAGAGACACGGACTTCGCATCCGCGGGCCTGACGGTGTATCGGCCAGGCGATATCTAGGCCTTTTCTGCCGATCGGCTCTGTGTCTTTGCGAGAGGTTAATCCCTAACCCGTGTGGCTAACCCGACTTGCTATCAACCGGCCCGTGGTCATCTGGATGGCGCTGGCGGCGCTGGCCGTGCTTGGCTTGCTCTCCTACTCGCGGCTGCCAACGGAGCTTAACCCCCAGGCGGACATACCCACCCTCACCGTCACCACGGTCTACCCCGGCGCGGGTCCGCAAGAGATAGAAACGCTGGTCACTCGTCCGCTGGAGGATGCGGTCGGCTCCGTGGCGGGCGTAAAGGACGTCTTTTCCAGCTCGCAGGAGTCGGCCTCGATCCTCAGCATCGACTTCGCCATCGGCACCGACCTCGACAAAGCCTCTGAAAGCCTCCGCGAGAAAGTAGAATCTGCCCGCCCGCTGCTTCCGTCCGATGCGCGTCCGCCGGTCGTGGCCAAGCTCGACATCAACGCCCAGCCCGTGCTCTACATGGCGCTTGCCGGCGGCTCATCGATTCGCGAGCTGAGAGACAAGGTAGATAACTTTATCAAGCCGCGTCTCGCGCGCGTTCCAGGCGTGGCGTCGGTCAATGTGGCCGGCGGCGAGCAGCGGGAGATCCGGGTCGAAGCCGACGCTCACCGGCTCGAACAATTCGGCCTCACCGTGGGAGACATAGTCAACTCGATCAAGGCGGCTAATCGGGATGTACCGGCCGGAGCCATCACCGAAGGCCGGCGCGAAATCGGAGTCCGCAGCCTCGGCGCATTCACGAAAACGGAGGACATTCTCAACACCCAGATCCTTGCTCCTCAACTGGAGTCACGAGGCTCACTCGCCACCCCCTCACCCCCTCACCCCCTCACCCCTTCACCACTAACCGTCGCCGACCTCGCAACCGTCATCGACACCGCTGCTCCGCCGTCAACCTTCACCCGTGTCAATGGGAAAGACAGCGTGGGAATCGTCATAACTCGCGTCTCAACCGCCAATACGGTAGCAGTGGTGGATGCGGTCAAAGAGGCGATAGGGCCAATCGTGCAGACGCTGCCCGATACGAGCATCGTCTATTCTCGCGACGATTCGATCATGGTCCGCGACGCGCTGATGGACGTCAACTCCACGCTTATTCTGGGCGCGATCCTGGCAATGGGAGTGGTTCTGCTATTTCTGCACAACTTGCGTGGAACCGTAATTGTCTCGCTGGCGCTGCCCTCGTGTCTCGTCGCAACCTTCATTTTCATGTTCTTCGCTGGCTTCACGCTCAACCAGATGACCTTGCTGGCTTTATCGCTCTCGGTCGGAATTCTGATCGACGACAGCATCGTGGTGCTGGAGAGCATCATCCGGCATCTTGGCCGCGGCGAGACACCGGAAGAGGCGGCCTTCAACGGCCGTACCGAAATCGGCTTTGCCGATATCACGACGACCCTGGTGGACGTGGTCGTTTTTCTGCCGATCGCATTCATGGGCGGCATCGTTGGAGCGTTCTTCCGGCAGTTCGGCCTGACGATCGTCGTCGCGACGCTCTTTTCTCTGCTCGTCTCCTTCACCGTAACGCCGGGCCTTGCTTCGCGATGGTACCGGCAAGGAGAGGATCCCGAACACAAAGCCAGCGTGTTTGGCCGGCTGGAGCGGATTTACGGTGCGCTGGACCGGCTATACCGGCGAACGATCCTGCTGGCATTGGCCAATCGCGGATGGGTCGTTCTTACCGCGTTCGTGCTGTTGGTTTCCGCGTTGCTGGTCACGATTCCATCCATTGGAACAGAGCTTCTTCCCGCCACCGACCAGGGACAGATCTCCATTACAGCCGAACTGCCGCCGGACTCCTCCCTTGCGGCAACGGACGGAGCCGCGAGAGAGATCGAGAAGCGGCTTGCCGGGACGCCTGACGTAGAGAACTTCGTCGTGACGGTCGGCGAGGTTCTGGGGGGCTTTGGAGCGTTCCCGCAGCGCGGACCGCAATACTGCCAGGTCAACGTCCGGCTCAATGAGAAGGAGAGCTTGCTGGACCGTATCGTTCATTTTGGGAGGCCTTCCGGACAAAGAAGCCGGTCCGATGCGGATATTGCAAAGGTTATCCGACAGCGCCTTCGCGGCGTTGCGGGCGCTCGGATCACCGTGGCTCCCGTTCGGACGATTGCAAATTCCGGTCCACCCATCCAACTGCAGCTCCGAGGCGCGAACCTCGAAGAGCTCAACAGCGGGGCCGCTCAATTGCGGGACCGAATGGCGGCAATTCCCGGGATTCTAGATCCCGACGTGTCGCTGCGGGTAGGCAAGCCGGAAGTCAGAGCAAAGGCGGATCGCATCCGCGCGGCCGCGCTGGGCATTCCGCCCGGGCAGATCGGCGCGGCGGTCCGCGATGCAATCGAGGGCAACACGGAGGCGGCCTTTCGGGTTCGAGACACAGAGTATCCAATTCGAGTTCAGCTTGCTGGAGTCGACCGGAATGAGCCGGACGACCTTTCATCCATCGTCGTCGGGACGAGCGGCGGAAAGGCCGTTACTCTTAGCGAGGTTGCAGATTTGACACAGGGCGCGGGACCGGTTGCGATCGATCGGGTCAACGGACAGAGGATGGTCACTCTCACGGCCAATCTCGCGCCAGGATACCCACTCAGCAGCGCAGAGGCCGATATTCGCCAGCGCATGGCGGATATCGCCATGCAGGGGATAACCGAGCACTTCAGCGGAGAATCCGAGGCAATGGACGAGAACATTCCTTACTTCGCAATGGCTCTCGGGCTTGCCGTAATTCTGGTCTATCTCGTGATGGCATCCCTTTTCAACTCACTGTTGAACCCATTTATCATCATGTTCACGCTGCCGATGGCGTTAATCGGCGCCGTGGGAGCCCTGGCAATTACGGGAGAATCTCTCTCGCTGGTCTCGATGATCGGGATTATCATGCTGACCGGTCTCATGGGCCGCAACGCGATTCTGCTCATCGACTACACCGGAACCCTGCGCGCGCGCGGAATGCCGAGAGACGAGGCCGTGGCTGAAGCCGGCGCAACGCGCTTGCGGCCAATCTTGATGACCACTCTTGCGACGATCTTTGGAATGCTGCCGGTTGCGCTCCGCATCGGACGCGCTTCCGAGCTGCGCGCGCCGATGGCCATCGTCGTCATCGGCGGTCTGCTTCTCTCGACCGTGCTGACCCTGGTTGTCATTCCGTCGCTCTATGCCATTTTCGACGATTTGATCGCGCGGTTCGCACGGGGTAGAATACGGACGCGGCTGGGGTCGGATACGCCGGACCGCGGCGGTCGCACACCGCTAACACGTGAAAGGGAATAAAGCCACAATGGCAGGCAACATCCGCTGGGGCATCCTGGGACCTGGCTCGATTGCGAATAAGTTCGTTCAAGGAGTGCAGTTTTTGACGGACTCGGAGGTGGTCGCGGTCGGCTCCCGCGATCTTGGGCGCGCAAACGAGTTTGCCGGGAAATATGGAATTCCGAACAGGCACGGCAGCTATGAAGCGCTCGTCGCCGACCCGGATGTGGACATCGTCTACGTGGCTACTCCGCACCCGATGCACAAAGACGGCTGCCTCCTGGCGCTCAATGCCGGCAAGCCTGTGCTCTGTGAGAAACCGTTTACCATCAACGCGAAAGAAGCCGAAGAGGTCATCCGGGCGGCCCGCGAACGCAAGCTCTTCCTGATGGAGGCCATGTGGAGCCGGTACTTTCCCGCGATGGCGAAAGTGCGGGAGCTGATCGAAAGCGGCGCGATTGGCGAAGTCCGCATGGTTCAGGCGGATTTTGGTTTCCGCGGATCGTATGACCCGAACGGGCGCCTCTTCGATCCGGAGCTTGGGGGAGGGGCGCTGCTCGACGTGGGAGTCTACGTTATCTCGTTCTCCTCGATGATCCTTGGTGAGCCCGAGCGCGTCTCCGGGATGGCGACGCTTTGCGAAAGCGGAGTGGACGAGCAAGCTGTTATGACATTCGCGTACAAGAGCGGCGCGCTGACGGTTCTATCGACCGCTGTTCGCACCAATTCGGCGCATGAAGCGCGGATACTCGGGACCAACGGCCGAATTGCCATCCATTCCCACTGGTGGACGCCGGTTCGGCTGACAGTCACTCGCGACGGCAAGGATGACGAGGAGATCACACTGCCATTTGAAAGCACCGGCTTCAATTACGAAGCCGCGGAAGTCGCTCGCTGCCTTCGCGAAGGTAAGCTCGAGAGCGATGTCATGCCATTGGATGAGACACTCTCCATCATGCGGACCATGGACACGCTCCGAGCGCAGTGGGGCATTAAGTATCCTATGGAATGAGAAGAGTCGTCGGTACATGCACAATTCCGGGAGGGCGAGGCTCCTGCCGAGCCGCTTTTGGTGCTTCGGCCCGGCAGGAGCCTCGCCCTCCCGGATCCGTCGATATGTGTAGGTTTTCCGTTGTCTTAAAACGATCGCGCTTAACTCTTCGGCGCACCGGTTAACTGAACCTTGATCGTCTTGATTTCAAACGGATGAAAATCAAGCTGAATGGCTCCGTCGACTATCTTCAGCTTGCGACCGGAGTCTTCGAGCAGATTTGCTTCGTGAGCCGCGGAAACTTTGGCCTGCAACTTGACTTTAACGCTTGGCGTCGCCTTGCCGCTGGCTTCGTAAACCCTCAGGACTGTCGTCTTGCCAGGCCCGGGCTTGAAGGCAGTCATCACGATATTCGGGTGCGAGATCTCCAACATTCCCCATCGCGAAGGCAGCGATCCCGCGTGCGGAGCGACTTTCCGAACGAGCATCGGGTGGTTGAATTCCAACCCGCTTCGATATACCTCCCCCTTCGTCCAGTCGCCCTCGTGCGGGACCAAAGCATAGCGAAATGTCCTCTGCTGGCCGATTTGAAAACCGCTCTCGGAGGACATTCCCGGCTCATAGCCTCCGCCGAAGCCATAAGCCCCCAGGTTGTGTGAGCGCATCAACGAAAGCATAAGCGTCCCGTCCGTAACCAGATTGCCTGGCATCCCGGCGTTGAGCAGCGCCACGCCTCGCTGGCCGTCGCCATAATCGACCCACTGCTGCGCCGGGAATTCGATGCCGGCCGGCCTTTCAATGGCGCCGAAAGGAATTTCCTGCACGTTCTTTCCATCTTTGACCGAAGTCGGGAAGAGCGCCTGATAGCGGACGTATTTTTCATTGTTCGTCAGGTCGGTTGTGATTTCTATGCGGCGGATGCCGTTATAAAGTCGAATCCGCGTGGCGAATGAGCCGTTCCCGAGCGGGTGTGAGACGCTGAATTCCGAATAGACAGGGCCGCGAACGATAGCCCCATCTTTCCCCTTGAAGTCACTGCTGAGAAGCGCCGCACCCGATTTGGGCACCGCCTGCTTGGTCGTCATAGCGATATAACTTCCGCCGTCGAGCCCCTTATATAGCTCCCAGAGATCGCCTTTGTCCTGCTCCCGAGAGATCACGTTCCCAGGACCGGAGAGCGCTTCCCAGCGAA
>JBGPOG010000180.1:0-7961 GCA_041487935.1 Chthonomonadia bacterium
ACGTTCATTTACGGCTAACTTACGGCTAACTGGGCTTAGAAATCGTCAAACCCGCGCCGCGCTCGGGAGAGTCTCTTGGTGAGCCACTGCAGGTCTTTGCCACAGCCGGTGATCAAGAGTCCGCCGATTCCGAGGACGACCGCTATCAATTCCACCGAAACCGAGCCCGCGTTGATGCCCGGGATGCAGTTCAGTAAAGAGAGAGCCACAAGCCCCAGCGCGGCCCTGCCGAAAAATCCGGGCACTCCCCAGTTTAGCTTGCGGGAAAGCCAGCCGCCAATGAAGGCAACGCCAAGGAGCCAGGCGTAGATCCACAGAATCAACTCTAGCCCGAAGAGCACTATGCCGAATGGTATCCAGACTACCGTGTAAAACAGAAATCCATTGATCGCGCTGAACAGCGCTATGCCTGCCAATCCCAGAAGTCCCACGACCAGGCACCGGACCGGCTCATAGTCGATCGCCGCAACGGTCATCGAGCACGCGCGCGGCGCGACCACCAGCACGAACAGCGTCAACAGTAAGCCGCAGATGATGCCGAACAACTGGCCCTCGACCCAATTGCCGTAGGTGAAGTGGTGGTGGCGGGCTGGGGGCGGGGGAGTCTGCTCCGGCGCTTCCGGCTCTGCCGGGGGTACGGAAGCAGCCGGCGCCTCAGCTACGGTTGCGCTTTGTTCGTTCGCGGGCGCCTCGAAACGGCTGATCTTGCCCTGGATCTTTGCCCCTTCCTCACGGTCCAAGAATGCCGAACCGACCATAATGACATCGCCGGTTACGATTGCGCCCTTGTTGAGCGTTACGTGTGAGTTAATGGCGAGGAGGCTTCCTCTGAGGGTGCCGGCGATTTCGACGGCTGTGTTGGAAACGCTTAGGTCCCCTTCATGTGTCTCGCCATCGGGGATTTCCGTGGTTCTGGTCATAGTGTTGACCGCGAGCTCGCTTGCAGTCGGAGTTCCCTCACGAAGCAAGGGCTCGTTGGAATGACCCTGGGCGAAGGCGTGGAAACACCCGCCGAAGATGATTGCCAGCGCTGTTAAGATCGTGGCGCAAATTGAAAATCGATTTCTCGTGACGTGCATGGCATGACTCCTTGGCGCAGTCACGAACGGGCGTGGCTTAACGCTCGGCGATTGACTAAGAACCAACCGGCCGCAGCGAACACGGCCAGATCGAAGAACACCACGGGCATCGGGACGCGGCCGATGGTCTGCCAGAGCTGCGAAAGAGTTGTGCCGGCGCCTTGGACGACGCCGGAAATGAACTGGAATATCCCGCCGATTCCCGGGATTGCGCTCAGCGAGCTTGCGGCATCGCCGAACCATGTCGCGGCTCCGGCGTTTGCCCCGATGGCTGCCCGGCCCCATGGATGGAGCGCCAGACCGAAGATGGCGACCAGCAGCGCGAGCGCGGCCATGATTCGCTCGCGCTGAGTCACATACCCGCCCACGCCTGGGGGAGAGACGTGCGTAAGGCCGTTACGCCGTCTCTCTCCGATATTCAGCCCATCCAGGACGACTCCCGAATTGGCCACGTCCGATACTCTCAAGATACCCAGCCGCTGCTGCCCGGTGGTGGTTCGCGGCGCGGAGAGGCGCTTTAGCGCTTCGGTCTCCATTTCCACCACGGGCGCTTGAAAGAAGTCGCCCGACCGCGATTCGATTGCGGCCATGATCAGCGGGGCAAAGTCCTTCGACGGCTCGGAGTAAGGCAGCGTCTCCACGAGCTTGATGGTCTCCATGATCTCGTTGTACTCTTTCTGGCAGAGATAGCAGACCGACAAGTGCGCGCGGATCGACTCCATGGTGAGAGCGTCGAGATAGCCCTCGATGTACTCGTGAATGTTTTCCCGCACCTTCAAGCAGAGTGAAAACTGCTCCGGGTGCTCATATTGACTGTTTAGTTCCATCCGCTTCCATACCTAACACGGGTTGAAGGCGTTCGCGAAGCATCTCGCGCGCCCTAAAGAGATGTGTTTTTACCGTGCCCGACGGGAGATTCAACTGCTCTGCGATTTCCTCGATGCTCATTCCCTGCAAGTGCCTCATAACGACGACGATCCGATACTTTCTCGGCAGGGTCATGACCATTTGCTGAACGATGTCCGAAACCGCTCCTCTTATCACCGTATCTTCCGGTGACGAGCTTCGGTCCGCCATCGGCTCGCGTCCCTCCTCAAGCTCAACATCAAGCGAGAGGGCTCCCCGGGACTTGCGCGAGCGCATCTGGTCGATACACAGATTCGACGCGATCTTATAGAGCCAGGTCAGAAAAACCGCGTCTTGCCGGAACGACGACAAAGCGCCGTATGCGCGCAGGAACGTATCTTGTACGAGATCGCCTGCGTCATCGGCGTTGCCCAGCATCCGGTAAGCCAGGTTGTAGACCTGTCTCTGGTACCGCTTGACCAGAGTATTATACGAGGCGGTTTCGCCTCGCAGAGTGCTCCGGATCAGTGCGGCATCGGTCTGTTCCATTACTAGCGCAGACGTCCTCATCTCCCCCTTAGCACGAGCGCTTTCGCGATAGATACGGGGGAAGCGGGCGGTTGGTTTCGTGAATTGTTAAGAGAGGCGGTGAGGGGTGAGTGGTGAATGGTGAGGGGAACAAACGCACAACGCCATTGACTCTTGTTCCCACGGTCCTCCGTGGGAACAAGTTGTGCGACGCTCCGCGTCGCAACCAGCATCGAACGTGCAACGCTGCAGGCATTGAATTCGGCCCATAGTGGCCGCGGGGCGGCCGGGCTGGGTTCCCACGGAGACCGTGGGAACCAGACCGTGGGAACCAGACCAACCATTTCGATCGTGGCGCCGCCATAAGGCGACCACTCACCACTCACCGCTCACTCCTCACCACAGCACCGCCACGCTCACGAGGTATTCGTCGTCGGATGACCAGTAACCTGCCAGATGCGATGCTTGGAGCGTGGCGGCTCGGTCAGCGGCCTCGGACGTAAGGCAAAAGTTGACAACAGGATCGATTTGAAGAACTTCAATCGCGCGCTTCGGAAGCGATTCGGGTTTTCCCATTCCTCCACCGATCCGCAATCCAGTGCCGAGCGCTTTGGAGCCGGCCTCCATCAAGGAAAAGTGGGCCGCAACTCGGACGGCAAGCTCGCCGAGACTGTCTGTAGCGCTATTGGCATTAAGAATCGAATACTCTTCCGGGGACATAAAGCTCATTGCCAACCGATGAAGGTAGCCGTTGTCCTTACCTGGCCGCAGCAATCTTGGCAGGTGTACCGCGTCGATGCCTAATCCTCGCAACCCAGTTCCACACGCAACGATGGCCAGGTGCGCCCCGCCATCATGAGTAAACGAGATGTGAAGATCACTGGGAGCAATTCCGAGTTCCCGGAGACAAGCAGCGGGCCTGCTCCTGAGTATTACCTTCGGCCCGCCGAGGGTCGTATGCGCGAGATAGACTTCTCTGGGAGTGAAGCGATTTCGATCCCAGGAACCACTTGCTGTTTCAAAGAACTCTTGCAAACCACCGAGCATTCCCATGCGTTCGGTGGCGTGGCGGGCAGCTCGGGCGCTCGTCTTCGAAGACCGGTCGCGTATTCCGTGACTTAGGCGCATCGCGCCGCGAGTCGAAAGAAGCGCTCTCCATAGAGGCTCTTGCTCTCGCTCTCCCCCCCAACCGCACGGAAGCCAGGAGACAGATTGCGGGATCCCGATGCCGTTCCTAAACGAAAGGGCGCGTGCATGGCTCCGGCAGTTCGCCTCACTGACGTTGCGCACCTGTTCGAGCGGCGTTTCCGGGCGTCTGGCGGCTTGACTATTCATGGCCTGTGAAACGTCATTATCGCCGCTTCGGGCGCTTTAAGGCCGGCATCGGCGTTGGGACCGGTGTCTTGGGACATCAGCGCGATCGAGCTTGCGCCGTCCCTGGTTGCGTACATAATGCCTCTCATCGGTTGGTTATAGGTCTTGAGCGTTGCGGCGAAACGAGCGCGAACGAATTCCCTGCCATCGATCACTCCACGCTCCTTTGGCGTAAAGGTCCAATCCTGGAAATATCGGATCTCGCTGTTCTTAAGGCCTGCCAGGCCTTTTTCGAGAGTTTTATCGAGCGTGGGACCGCGCTCGTTAGCAGGCGGGACTCCGACGATGACGACCAATGAAATCGGCGGACCTTCGGCGCGTTGACCACTCTTCCAGGTATAGACACTCGCATCGTTTGATCTGCTCTCGGTTAACGTGAATCCCATAGGAGGACGAATGGCGTAGCGGTCGAACCGCACCTCATGCGCAAGAAGCCGAAGCGAGGAGGCGTTGGGCTTCCACGGGGCTCGTCGAGTTCCGTCGCGATTCTGACCGGAGATGTTGCTGACCGTCGAAGAAGCAGCCATCGCGGCAAGGCAAACACAAATAAGTTGCGTTCTGCGCAATTTACGTCCCTCCAGGTGCATTATTTTCCGCCGAGGCCCGCCACAGCCGGTCTCGAATTGCCAGCCACTCAGGAGTATCCGGCGGCAGCTCGACAATAATTCGATCGAGATGTCGATCGTCCAGCCGGTGCAGCGCTTCATAGAGTCTGGCGCCATACTCGCCCGGAGTCTCAGGCATCGTGACCGGCACAAGAAACCCCTCATTCTCAAGCAGCGCCTGACCGACAGCGCCGAATGAGACGTATCCGACTTGCAGTCCATGTTCCAGAAGCTCGCGCACGCGAACTCGGCCATCGCCGGCTGCAATTTCGACGGGCGTCCGTGGAGCGTAATGGCGAACCATTTGGCCCGGCGAACGCATCGGGCCAACCGTTAGGCCCGGGGAGTGATCTTTTAGGGGCCCAATCACTGATTCGATCTCAGCCTTGGAGATCATTCCCGGCCTCAGTATTCGCGGTCGATCCGATGAGAGATCCAGCACAGTCGATTCTATCCCAACCTGTGAAGGTCCCCCATCGAGAATGAGATCTATCCGGCCGCCCAGGTCGCGAAGAACGTGCTCAGCCCTCGTCGGAGAGATTCGCGAAGATCGGTTCGCACTGGGCGCCGCTATTGGTCGCTCGGATACGACCAACAACGCCAGCGCAATTGCGTTCCGCGGTATCCGCACCGCGACTGCCGGTCCGCCCGCCGTGACTTCCTTCGGGACGCATTCCTTCTTTGGCAATACGAGAGTAAGCGGTCCCGGCCAGAATCGATGCGCCAACCGCTGTGCGGGCTCGGACCATACCGCGACGATTCGTTTCGCGCCTTCCACGGATGCCACGTGGACGATAACCGGGTTGTCAGCCGGGCGCCCTTTTGCTTCATAAATCCGCCTGACTGCTACCGGGTCAAAAGCGTTTGCACCAAGGCCATACACAGTTTCAGTCGGAAACGCGACGAGGCCGCCTTTCCTGATGACCGCCGCCGCACGCTCGATCAAACGCCCGTCCGGATTAGCCGGATCGATTTCAAGGATTTCGGTCTTCATTTGCCAACGAGCGCCATTCCTACGGCGTAATTGCAGAATTCGACGATGACATCGTGTCCCGTCATGCTTGCAGCATGACGAATTTACGGTATTTTGCGTTTTCCCCGCACTAAGCGGGATTAAACAGATTGCGTTCAACCAGAATTCCGAATAACGAAATTATACCGCGGGCGTGGCATAACGTCTTGGCAGTTCGACGGACCGTATCTTCCGACGTCCGGCGCCAAACTTTGAAGCAGCACTATTCTGGAGGGATCTTAACGCATGAGCCGCAAGCCAACCAGCCTCACACAGCAACCTGCACTATCGAAAGACAGGATCGCGGGCGAGACGGCCGGCTTAGCGAGCTCACCCGTGGAACCAGTCCGCAAGCCGGCCGGCGCGAGGATTCTTGAAAATCGATTGCGTTTAGATCGCAGATTATCAGGACGCCGTGGAATAACTTTGTGCGATGTGCTGATCGAAGGCGAAGTCGTGCCACACCGAGTATCGGTCACCAATTTGACGGATGCGGGCCTGCAGATAAGAACCCCGATCAGTTGTCAGGTCGGATCTCGCCTTAAAGTCTATTTGCCGGAGAGTGAACAGCCGAATGTGGCCAGCGGAGTTATCTGCTATTCCTGCCGGATAAAGGACGAGTCCGGCACGCGGTTCGCGTATGGCGTGGAGTTCGATCTGCCTGGGACTGAGAAAATCGGACGCTAAGGGGCGGCCTTCGGCATCAAATAATGAACATTCTAAGGAAGGATCGCCTATGAAATCGGTATTACAGAAATATCGCCGCTGCACTCATTGCAAGTCGCTCAACATGTCTCATAGGCTGGTTTGCTACAAGTGCAGGAACCATCTGCCCGCGGCCATTCTGTTGGAACCCGACGAGGTCCCTGGTCCGCTGATCGGCTTCGGACGGAATATTGCCGTCGCGGAGACTCGGACGTTTTCTCGCAAGGACATCTTCCTCAATGGGGTATTCCTCGAGAGCGATAGCGATTCAGCCGCGCGCCACGTGGCCACGATCCGAAATATCAGCGCTACCGGGGCCCAGCTTTGGTGCACCTACAAATGCGCCTCAGGCTCCATTATCCGCTTGCGGTATCCCGTATCGAGCGGAACTCGGACAGTAGAGTGCATCGTGAAATACTGCCGCCAAGCGCCGGCCGAGGCGGGACGCGCATATTCGATCGGAATCGAGTTCATTGGTCCCAGCCCGCTGCTTTGCCGCATGTGAATTAGCCGCCCCAACAATGGAACAACTTCTCGGCATATGACCGGCAGGCCGGTTGATACAGTAGTAAAAATCAGAATTGAAAAGGAACCAAAAGCGTGGAATCCTTCGACTCGCAGAATGCCGGCTCCTCCGCGGAGCACAAATTGAATGGGCTGTTAACGATTGCCGCCGAACGCGGCGCATCGGACCTATTCCTGAAGTCCGGCTCGCCGCCGGCGATCAAACGGGTTGGCCGCATCGAGTCGCTTGGCGGGCCTCCGCTGAGCGACGAAGACACGCGGCGGCTTGCGCACACACACGTCACTCCCGAACAGGCAAGTCAATTCGAGGCGAATCGCGAATTGAACCTCTCGTTCACCGTGCCTGGAATTTCGCGAATCCGCCAAAACGTCTACATACAGCGAAACTCCATCGCCACAACCTGCCGGTTGATACCGCTCAAAGTGAAGACGATGGATGAGCTGGGAGTCAGATCTCAGGCAATTCGAGGGCTCACCGACTCCCGCAACGGAATGGTTCTGGTGACCGGGCCGACCGGATCCGGCAAGACGACGACCCTGGCGGCGATGATCGATCACATGAATTCGACCAGGCCGGTGAATATCATCACGATCGAGGACCCCATTGAGTACGTTCATACGGACCAGCAGGCAATCATCAGCCAGCGCGAAGTAGGAATCGACACACATAGCTTCCACGAAGCGCTCAAGCAAGTTTTGCGCCAGACCCCCGATGTGATTCTCATCGGCGAAATGCGGGACCTGGACACTCTAAATGTGGCGCTGCAGGCCGCGGAGACCGGACACCTCGTCTTTGCAACCCTCCATACATCGAGCGCGGCAGAAACGCTGGACCGGATTTCCAACATGTATCCGCCGCACGAGCGGCAGCTCCTCTGGCTGAGGCTTTCGGTGAGCCTGCGCGGTGTCGTTTCTCAGAAGCTCGTTCGTACCGCGGACGGCACCGGGAGAGTCGTCGCGCAGGAGATCATGGTTGCGACTCCAACAATCTCAAAGCAGTTGGCCGATGGCCGGTCGGACGATATCTACACCGCAATCCGCCACGACGGCCAGGAGAAGTTCTGGGGTATGCAGACGATGAACCAGTGCCTTGCCGAGCTCTTTGCGAACGGCACGATTTCGGAAGTAGACGCGATCGAAAACGCCGGCAACCTTTCTGAGCTCAAGCAGATGCTTCGCCGCGATGCCAACGATCGAGAGCTGAAGGAAGCGGCGTAGCCATCTAGCCCGATTTATTCATGAGCATGGAGAGTTGCGGGCGGGACGCCCGCGCTCCGAGCCTTTCGC
>JBGPOG010000181.1:0-7956 GCA_041487935.1 Chthonomonadia bacterium
AATTGGGTGATCTGGCGAGCTCTAAAATGCTAATTGCGTATTGAGAATTAATCGGGAGAAACATGAGGTTCAAGCACGCGATCATCGTAGGCGCATCATCCGGTATGGGCGAGGAGATGGCGCGGCAGTTGGCGGCGGAGGGCTGCAAAGTGGCTCTGTTGGCGCGGCGCGAGGGGGAGCTGAAAAGTCTGGCGGATGAGATCAACTCGCGAGCTCTTCCTCCCGGCGGAGAGGCGCCCGCCGGCGCGGAGACCGCACGGATTTACGCGCACGACGTTACGTGCGCCGGGGAAGTGCCTGCGCTCTTCCAACAAATCTGCCGCGACCTTGGCGGACTGGATCTCTTCATCTACGCTGCCGGAGTTATGCCCCGAATTACCGAAGACGAGTATTGCTTCGAGAAAGACCGCGCGATGGTGGAGGTCAATCTCCTCGGAGCGATCGCCTGGATCAACGAGGCGGCGCAGAGGCTCGAGCGGGCGGGCGCCGGGACGATCGTGGGAATCTCCTCCGTGGCCGGCGACCGCGGCCGTCGCGGGCAGCCGGTCTACTGCACGACCAAGGCTGCGCTGAATACGTACCTGGAAGCTGTGAGGAATCGTGTCTCGACCAAGGGCGTTTCCGTGGTCACAATCAAGCCGGGCCCGGTCCACACGCCGATGACCCAGGGCCTCGATAAGCTCCCAATGGCGATCTCCGCACCCGAAGCAGCGCGCCAGATATTGAACGCCGCCCGCCATGGGGCCCACACGGCGTATGTGCCTGGCAAGTGGCGATTCGTCATGTTTATCCTCCGCAGCATCCCCTCATCTCTCTTTCGCAGGATGAAGGTATGAGCTCGCTGACCTTATTCGAAGCAACCGAACCCGAACCGGTTAGATTCGTTTCCCTCCTGCCGCCGGATCATCTGGAGCGCGTCTGGGCGTGGGGTCTGGCGTCGAGCGGGATGAGCTACGTCTATCGGCCCAGTACCGTCGAAGGAGTAGGGGAAGTGCTGGCGATGGCGCGCGAGCGTGGGATTTCAGTCGGGCTGCGCGGAGCGGGCAGGAGTTACGGCGACGCTTCATTGAACAGCGAGAACATCTGCCTGGACCTCACGCGCATGTCCCGAATATTGGATTGGGACCCTAAGGCCGGCGTCATTCGCGCCGAGCCGGGCGCAACAATTCGCCAGATTTGGCAATACGCGATCGAAGACGGTTGGTGGCCATACGTGGTGCCGGGAACGATGTTCCCAACCCTGGGCGGCACGGCCGGGATGAATATTCACGGCAAGAACAACTTTAATTCGGGCACAATTGGCGACCACATCCTCGAGTTCGAGCTCATGCTGCCCTCGGGAGCGATGAAGCGGTGCAGCCGGCGGGAGAATACGGAGCTTTTCCATGCTGCAATCGGCGGCTTTGGGATGCTTGGGTGCTTCGTCAGCATTACGCTGGAGTTGAAGCAAATCCACTCCGGCCTCCTGCGGATCACGCCGATCTCCACCGCGGACCTATCGCAAATGATCCGTGAATTCGAAGAACGAATGGGGACTGCGGATTACCTCGTGGGGTGGATCGACTGCTTTGCCGAAGGGGACGGGCTGGGTCGCGGACTGATCCATCAAGCGAACTATCTTGCGCCGGGTGAAGATCCCAATCCGGCGCAGACGCTGCGCGTCGAAAACCAGGAACTGCCGGACACGTTGATGGGCCTCATTCCAAAATCGATTATGTGGCGATTCATGAAGCCGCTCGTCAACAATCCCGGGATACGGCTGACCAATGCCGCCAAGTACTACGCAAGCCTGCGGCATTCGCGCCAGAGCCATTTACAGAGCCATGCCGCCTTCGCGTTTCTGCTCGATTATGTGCCGAACTGGCGGCAGGCTTACGGACGCGGGGGCCTCATCCAATATCAGAGTTTCGTGCCCGCCGAGCGCGCGGACCACGTCTTCCGATCTCAGCTAACGATATGTCAGCGCAGGGGCATCGTCCCGTATCTGGGTGTCCTTAAGCGGCACCGTTCCGACCCGTTCTTGATGACGCATTCCGTGGACGGCTATTCTCTTGCGCTGGATTTCAAGGTGACCGAGCACGGCCGTAGAGCGCTTTGGAGGCTGGCCGGCGAGCTGGATAAGATCGTAGTGGAAGCGGGCGGGCGGTTCTATTTTGCAAAAGACAGCACATTGAGCCCCGCCAGTCTCGAGGGCTACTTACAAGAGGAACGTGTCCAGAAGTTCATGCGCCTCAAACGCAAGGTGGATCCGGAAAATCTCCTGCAAACGGATTTGTGGCGCCGGGTGTTTGGGGGGCAACGGTAGGGGGCGACGAATAATTCGGTTGCAGGATTGCATCATTTGCAGGGTTTATCGCTCGAATTACATGCCTGTTCAGTCAATTTGCGCGCTCTCATTTTATCGCAGAACGATTACCCTGCCATCCTCTGAATCCACTAACAGTCGGTATGCTCTCCCCAGGCGTGCAGGACGCCTCCCGTCCGCGGGCAGGACCGAGTGCGCCTGGTTGGCCTTACGAAAAAACAGGGTTCTTACGAACCTCCTTTTCGCCCGATGCGAGCGGATCCCGGGCACTGCCGCCAAGGAGGCTCGTCATGTCCGCCGGTCACGTTCCCGTTCGCCCCGACCTCGATCAACTGAAGCACCAGGCCAAAGACCTTCTCCGCGCAATCCACGAGGGAAGCACGAGTGCTTAGAATTGTTCGTCCAGCGTGGAATCGACCTGCCGGACACACCGCCAATGGCGCTGCATCGCGGGCGTATCGATCTTCTGGAAAAGCATTTGCGGCACGATCCCGGCCTGCGAAACCGCAACTTCTCGCATCAGGAGATCTATCCGCCCGAATTGGGCTGTCACGACGATCCTTCGCTGGCGCTGCACGGAACGCCGCTGGCAGGCGCCACCCTGTTGCACGTGTGCATGGAATTCGGGGAGATGGAGATCGCGCGCTGGCTGCTGGAAAATGTAATGGACGCCGACGCGGAGGCTATCGTCGACGCCGACGGCTTTGGCGGCCACACGGCGCTGTTCGGCTGCGTCGTGTCGAAGCTTCACGTCCCGCAGAAGCATGGCCGGGAGGCGGACTCCAGCCTCGCCCGCCTGCTGCTGGATCACGGCGCCAACCCGAATGCTCGCGCGTCGCTACGGAAGATGCTGCGATTCATCGAGGACGAGTCGGTACGCGAATACCGTGACGTCACACCACTGTCATGGGGCCGGCGCTTTCACGACCAGGGATTTGTGAGCAAGCCCGCAATGCGACTGATCTCCGAAAGGGGCGGTATTGGATGACCGGCCTCGTACGCCTAGTGAAGTGTCTCAGTTACGGCATTCCAGTGAAACAACACGGCAAAGCCGCCATCCCGAGCAATTGATGCTGCCGGCAACACGTTGCACGCAATGACAAAACGCAGCAGTTCCGTCATCCCGAACCGCCGGCAATTCCGTCATCCCGAACCGTCGTTGTGAGGGACCTGCTTTCGATGTTTGTCCTTAGGAGCAATTGATGCTGCCGGCAACACGTTGCACGCAATGACACAACGCAGCATTTCCGTCATCCCGAACCGCCATTGCGAGGAATCACCACTTCCTTCGCATCGTAAAGCCCAGATGGAGACAGTACATTAGATCTGCGAATACGGAGTAGGCCGCAAGAAAACGTTCGAGATATTGGTCAATATCTCCGAATTCGCATACTCCGGCTTGCCGCTGAGCGCCTTCCAATCCGGGTCGTTGATGAACGCGCCCCAGGCCTTATCGTGCGCCGCCATGTCGTCGTAGACCAACATGTAAGTCAGGTTCGGATGGCGCGGGCCCACGAGCAGCTCGCCGAAGAAGACCGGGTTCAGTCCATTCTTCTTGAAGATTGCGATCTCGCCCGTGTTAAACATCTCGATCTTCTTGCGGTTCGCACGCTTGCTGTGGCTTTCATAGGTGCGCAGCTCGAAGAGGCGGGGCTTCGTGGTATCGGGGACCGCGAGCTTCGCCATCCCCGCGAAGGAGATCATCACCGAGCTTTCCATCCGGATGTAGGCCGGGCTGGTCGCGGGCCGGTTCTGGAACTCCGCGCCGGCCCGGTGGTATTCATCGTCAACAGCAAGTCTCGCGGCAGCCATAGCAATCGAGTCCATCGACTTGTGCGGAATGAGAATGTATTTGGCCGGGCTATCCGGCCCAATTCCAATATCGAACACCCCGATCGGCCCGATCCCAATCCGCTTCATAGCAGGAATGTAGGCGTCGCGGAAATAATCGTCCGCCAGCTTCTGCATCGGCCCCATCCGCAGCCGCATCATCCGCAGCTCATAGAACTCCTGCTTGGCTTCCTGGGCGCCCGCCTCTTCCGTCGCGGCCACCGTTGCCGCGGCTGCCAGTGTACCCACCAAGAATTCCCGTCGTTTCATGAACTACTCCTCAATTAGCAGTTTTGAATTTGCACCCTCAATTTGTACCTCAAGCGGTCCCGACTCTCTCCTGCCTCCTGCTTCCTGCTTCCTGCTTCCTGCTTCCTGCCTCTTGCCGCCTCTACTCTCTCGCTCCGTACTTCTTCAGGACCTCTACCATCTCGTCATTGTTCTTCTGCTTCGCAATCTGCAAGGCCGTCTGCCCATTGGCGCCCTTCGCGTTTGCCAATCCCGGCTTCGCCTGCAGGAGCCGGCGTATGATCTCCGCATCGCCATCCTGCACGGCGGCGAAGAACTCGCTGATATCGTTCTGGCTGAACGTGGCTTCCTTCTTCTTGCCGCAGCCGGCAAGGATGACACTGAAAGCAACCCCGATAAATGCCCGCCGGTCCATGAGTGGTTTCCTCTCACGTGGTTTGCAAGAGAGTATTCGTGTTTTCGAACCGAGTTCCCTGGCTGGGAATATACGAAATTACAAAACGAAGCCAATTTAGGTTTGGTTGGCCAGCATGAACGGGATGAACGGAGTCTGTTTTACGAAACAAAGCCAATTCCGATGCGTGATGCGTGAGGTTATTGCAAAACTCTTGCGAAACGCGCGAGTCGTCTTCCCGAGCAATTGATGCTGCCGGCAACACGCTGCACGTAATGACAAAACGCAGCATTTCCGTCATCCCGAACCGTCGTTGTGATGGACCTGCTTTTGACGTTTGTCCTTAGGAGCATCCAAGCGGGGCGGGCCCGCTGGTTCGATCAAGAAACTCAGCCGGCAAGCCGTCATCCCGACGGAGGATGGATCTGCTCTTTGGTTGCTTCGCGAACTCTGCTTCTTGGGACGTACGAGGGATCTGTTTTTCGCCGTGGGCTCCGGCCATTTCTGTCTGTGAAAAGATCCTTTCAGGATGACGGGAGAACTATACTTGTCCTTGCGTACGGAGTGTCGTGCCCGACATGGATTGTTCAGATGTAGCTCCTACGATCCTGGACTTTCTCGACGAATGCGTACGCGCGCATAGGATATGCCCGGACTGCCGGCGGCATCGCCAAGGATATCCAATAACTCCGAGGGAGCCGATCCTCCACGCTCGGTAGCCGTCATGAAATTGGTGAAAGGATGGCTCAGCGGAACGCGAATCGATTGGCCGGGCCGGCCGTCGACGGTGATCTCGATCAGGCGGTTCTCGCTCAGGGCTTTACCGCCGGAGTCTGCGCCGGTCATGTATGCGAGAACGTAAAGATGCCCGCCCGGCGCAGCATGGAAACGGGAGTAGCCGGGGACTTCGCTTGAGGCGCCTTCTCCGCCCTTCACTAACGTCGCTCGATGGGTCACTTTGCCTCGATCGACAACGGCGTACTCCAGCGAGGTCGTCAACGGTGTTCCCGCGAAGAAACGGTCGCGCATCTGCGGATACCATACGCTCCGCTCCAGCCAGAGAAGATGCGCCCGGCCGGCGTCGTCCAGCCACACGTCCAGATTGGTAATTTGCCCGGCCGTTTTTTCCCGGCTCGCAATCTCTATAGGAGTGCAGAACGCCCTCTTTGTGAGATCGGGCGTCCACGTATAGAAGAGGCGGCGGAATTCGTAGTCCCACTCCCGGCCGGTGAGTTGACGCTTGTAATCTCTCCACGCCTTCACCGGCTCGATGATGTCGCTTACCAGCAGCGCGTGCGCAGCCCGCTTGTGAAGCGCCATGACGGGATAACACATGCGCACAGGCTCCGGGTGTTCGTACTCCGTGCCCATGGGAAATGGGAGAAACCCACTCGCGCTCCACTTACCGGAACGATCCAGAAAGCTCCAATGATAACCATCGTATCCCTGCACGTTGAAGACAAGAAGCTCTTTCATCATACGGTCGGCGCAGATGCCGCGATAGGAGTGTTCCGTAAACTTCGGCGTCCCATTCCAGGCGGGCCGCAGCGCGACCGTGTCCAGTCCCGAACCTGATGGGAATTGGAGTACCTCCGGCCGCGCAGGCCCATTGTATGTATCCGGGACCGTTAGCGTGGGATTCGTGGAGAGAAACAGCCGGCCGTCCGGAAAAACGGCCAGCGGACATGGCTCACGAGTTCGTCCCGAGGAGTCCTTCTGAACGAGCTTCCAGCCCCCGCCGGATCGCCGAAAGAGCATCCACCGCACGTTGTTCAGCGGCTTCGCCCCGGGAATTGTCTCGATGCCACTGGCGAAGACATCTCGCCCGGCACGCCCTATGCACGTGCTCCCATAGCACCACATGGGTCCGGCTCCATTGTCCGCGGACGCGTACGTGTAAACCGTTTCTTCGGCCTCGACAGTCACCTTAAGCGCCCGGTCGTCCGCCTTTTGGATTGGCGTGAGGGATAAGGCGATCATTCCTAACGCTAAGAACAGCACACCCATTTAGATCTCCGTCATTTCGAACTTGTGAAGAGTATAGCCACATTTCGGCCATACTCGTTCAGTATATGCGCGCCGGGCCGGTTTGTAATCCGCCAAACGGCGGATTACAAGGAACGCTTTGCGTGATAGACTGGGACAATTCGTATTTGTGGATCGAAAGCGAGAACCCCAATGACACCTCGGATCCGTCGCGTCCTGTTACTCGTGCTGGCATGCGCCGGCGCTGTCGCAGCCCGAGCCCAGACCCTCCTGCCTGAGATCGATCCTGCCGAGAAGCGCGGAGAGCGGCCATATGAGATGGTCTGGGCAAACCGGCGGGAATCCGCGCCCCCGACCCTGCGCTTCGACGATCTCCATGGTTGGTCCATGCGCGTGTCGGGCGGCGCCGAGGCTTCGCTGCAAGCCACCCGGGCCCAGAACGTCTGGGATCGGCCTATCGCGCGGCTGCGGTATCGCGGGGATGGCAAGACCGCATCCAGGCCGGCTATCGAAATCGGCCTGCCGAAGCCGGTGGAGATGCCGGACCAGTCCGATTGCGTCGAGATGTGGGTCTACGGCAACCGGTGGGATTGGGTGAACCCGCCCGGAACTCCGGCGGTCCGCATCCTGCTTCACCTGAAGGACGCGGCCGGAGGCGCCCACGTCGTGCAGGTCGACACCGTCCGTTGGGAAGAGTGGTGGCTGATGCACCGCAAGCTTCCCGCCGGGCTCAAGTATCCGGCGCACCTGGAATCCATCGAGGTGGCCGGCGGTTGGCAGGGCGAGTGGCGGGAGATCTACCTCGACTCGATCCGGTTCTACAAGGAAAAGACTGCGCCGCTGCGGTTCGCACCGCGCCCGAGGCGAAACCTCACGCTTTTCGCCGGGCAGGCCCCGGGGGGCAATAACGGCCCGGGAGTCCTTCCATTTCCTACCCGTGAAGAGACCATCCTCCCGATGCATATGGGTGGCCCGTTCCGGAATTCGGTCAGGCAGCAGAGCAACGCCTTTGTTTTCGACTACTCCGGGAAGGATGCCCAAGTTCGCTATCGATTCGAACCGGAGAAAGGACTGTCGGGAATCACGGCGGAGGTCGACGGTGCCGCGGTTGGCCGTCTGATGGAGGGCGGCGGTTTGAAGTTTGCGGATGGGCGGGTGGGGCAATTTCGGACTGCCCGCCAGGTTGGCGCTG
>JBGPOG010000182.1:0-7954 GCA_041487935.1 Chthonomonadia bacterium
CTTAGGAGCATTTTACCGCGCCTAACGCGGCGTTGAGCGTAAGAAACTGTCACAGCCCCCGTCATCCCGTAGGGATCTGTTTTTGAATTTGCAAGTCGACATTCATGCACTAAACGGTGAAGTTTCTTAGGAGCCGATTTCGCGAGGACTCCGGCCATTCGCTAGTGTCTTGGCGACTGCCTTCCGTCACGGCTGATCGTAATCCTTCAGCTCCCGATACCAGATATTGCGGTAACGCAGCGGATTCCCATGGTCCTGGAGCACCAGATGGCCGCGCGGCGGGTGGGCGTGGTAGGTTGGAAACGTCCGGTGCAGTGTCTCGCCGAACAACTCCGCGTGATTGTGTACGATCACTCCATTATGGATAACCGTAAAGTATCCCGGCTTCACAAGCTTCTGGCCGTCGAACCGAGGGACGTTAAAGATAATGTCGTAGGTTTGCCATTCCCCGGGCTTGCGGCAGGCATTGACGAGCGGAGGATACGATCCGTAGAGCGCGGCAGCCTGGCCGTCCGGATATGTCTTGTTCTCGTAGCTGTCCAAAACCTGCACTTCATATTTTCCGTCGAAGAACATCACCCCGCTGTTCCCGCGGCCCTGGTCGATTCCTTTCGGCGGTGTTGGCGTAGCCCACTCGACGTGAAGTTGGCAGTCGCCGATCTCTTCCTTGGTCACGATCGATCCGCTCTTCGGCGCGATCTGCATATACCCGTTCTCGATCGTCCATCCGGCCGGCCCACCCTTGTCGTTAGACCATTTGGACAAGTCTTTCCCGTCGAACAATACGATCGCATCCGACGGCGGCCTGCCTGCCATCTCCGGCGTGCTCGCCGTGCCTGGATCGATAACCTTGGGCTGTGGGCGGATACCATCGTGCACGTGCCACTTCCCGCCCGGCAGCATCGGCGTATCCGTGTAACCCAGCTTGCGCTCCTGCTGCGCCCTTGCTGTCAAACCGATAGCAACTCCCATACCGAATACAGTGAATAACCCGACCCTGACGAGACGCCTTGCTCCCAATCGCATATCCGTCGCTCCTTCGCTCTTCGATCTCGAATTCCCGGCTATGCCATTTCCTCGCGCGAGGATGTTTCTCCTGCCCGCTATCGGTCAAGAAATCCGCTAATCCGTGGCGCCCTGTTCGCGCAAGAGCCGCGTAATCCCCGGATGCCCGTCCGTATATGCCGGCGTGGAGTATCCCTTACTGTTCTTGGCGTGGCTGTCCGCGCCTCGCGCAACCATAATGTTGATTCCATTCCGGAACTTAAAGGACACCGCCAGCATTAGAGCCGTGCGCCCGCCATCATCCTTTGCGTTCACATCCGCTCCGAAGTCCAGAAGCAGCCTCAGCTTTTCTTCATTGCGCAAACACATCACATTCATCAACGCCGTCCAGCCGGAGTCCGTGCGGGCGTTCACGTCCACTCCACCCTTCAATGCCGCCTTCATAAGCGACAAGTCACCGGCGCACGCCGCAAACATCAGCACCGTCGCTCCGTGCTGGCCGCTAGTCCGGATGTCCGCTCCCTGGCGCAATAGATGGCGTACATTTGCAGCATCCGGGGGCACTGGCGGCGCGAAATACCGAGCTGATCCGCCGCCTGCAACAACGAAAACTCCTTGCGAGCCACGCGTTCGCACGTCGCGATGCGCTACCGCTCCTTGAAACTCATGAGCAAATGTCCTTCCATTAAGCCCTCCACCGGCAACCGTACCCGCCAGGAGGAAGAGCTGGGCTAGGACATTTTCATTTTTGTCTGCATTGGACATTTCTATTTTGGCGCGACGCTATAAGTTCGAGTCCTGATTGACAGACGCCTCGTTCCATGATAGAATAGCCGCGATAAACGATTTCCGCACCGGCGATGGAGACCGCCGACCCTTACGGGTGAACCGCCCATCCGGGCTGATGGCTCCTGATCCCACGCGACAGCGAGGAGGATCGGGGGCTTTTTTGTCGCCAACGACACCGCACAGATAAAGGGGCCGGCATGTGATGGGAATCATAACAATCTCCCGCCAGATCGGCGCGGGTGAGACCACGATTGCTCCGGCAGTAGCCGAAAAGCTCGGCTGGGAGTGTGTAGATAATAAGCTCTTGGACCGGCAAGTCGAGGAGACTGGAATAAAGCTCCCGGATGTCGTACACCACGATGAGCACGCACCTGGGATCCTCGAATCCTGGCAGCGCCCGCGAGAGGCCGAGCGGTACTTCCAGGCGCTACGCAAGATCGTCATGGAGTATGCAGAGCATGGAAATGTGGTGATTGTCGGCCGGGGCGCGAACTTCATCCTGAGCGATGCGGACGCGATCCATTCACGTCTCATTGCGGACATGCCGTCCCGCATTCGCCGAGTCATGGATATCCGTTGGGTCAACGACGGACCGGCCCGCGAGATCATCCGGCAGAGCGACCACGACCGGGCAGGCATTCGGAACGATCTCGGCACTTTTCGGCCTGACTCACAAGTATATCACTCAGTCGCAATATACGGTGCTGGCAGCGGTGGCGATCGGGAGCGCGGTCCTGCCGACGATGATCGCGCAGACATGGTTTCGGCCGAAGGTCTACATTCCGGATGACGACCGGGTACCAGTTCCGGGACGCGCTTCGGTGCCACCGGTGGTCACTGCGGAACGCGGCAGTTAGGGTGAGGAGAAAGCCAATTTTCCAAAATCTGCCCGTGGCTTACGACGGCTCGGCGGGCGCGAACCGGGCGCTGAAAACGGGGATCGAGCCGGCAAATGTCCTGGGAGTGGACCTGCACTCGGTTTCCGTCGAGGAAGAGCTGCCGCGTTACACCGCGACTCTCGATGAACTGGCCGCCGTAAAGGAACAGAAGGACGCTTACTTCGCGCAGATCAACCGCGAGGCAGAGGCGATCGCGCGAGCTGAGGGAGTAACGCTCCATACGGCGGTCGTCCCGGGGCATGAGGTGCGTGCGATCATCGATTACGCCGGGCAGCATGCTTTCGACGCGCTCCCGGCCGGCTTCCACGGCCACTCCGCCATTGCGGAACGAATCTCCGGGAGCACGTCCCGCAGCCTTGTGCTCAACGCGCCGTGCACGGTTATTGCCGTGAAATGAACAACTTGGGGGAAGGAACCGCTTAGCTTTGTGGACGAAATACCTCGTGGTGGGGCTGGGAGGGTTTATTGGCGCAAACGCCCGGTATATCCTGGGTGGATGGGTGCAGCAGAAATGTGGAACCGCCTTTCCCTTCGGTACGTTCGTCATCAACGTGTCGGGTTCGTTCATCCTCGGCATGTTCGCGACGCTGGCCTTGCGCTACACCTGGAGCGACTCCTGGCGGCTGCTCATCGCTATCGGGTTTGTTGGCGCATATACGACGTTTTCGACGTTCGAATACGAAACCATCCAACTGATCGCGGAAGGCAGCCGATACAAGGCCGCGGCTGTGAATCTCCTCGGCAGCGTGATTGCAGGCTTCTTTGCGGCCTATCTCGGTGTGGTCGTCGCGCGCCTGCTCATGCGGGGAAAATTATGACATGAAAATCGAAGGGCCGGGTAAGCTGGTTCGCATCTATGTGGGCGAGTCCGACCACTGGCACGGCCAGGCGCTATACAACGCAATCGTCGAGCTTGCCCGAAAAGAAGGATTGGCGGGGGCAACGGTAACCCGCGGGATCGAAGGCTTTGGGGCGAACAGCCGCATCCACACGGCATCGATCCTGCGACTCTCTGAAGACCTCCCGGTAAAGATCGAGATCGTCGATTCGGCGGAGCGAATCGAGCGGTTCTTGCCGTTGTTGGATGAGATGGTCAAGGAAGGGCTGATCGCAGTCCAGGATTGCGAGATCGTCAAGTACGTTCACGCGCGGAGCGAAGGACCATAGACGATGGACGATAGACGATGGATCGTCGTTGTGGCATCATGGAGGATCAAGTGTCTATAATGCCACGATTACTCGAATCGAATTGGAGCGCGGGCGTCTCGCCCGCTTCCCTTTCCCGTCGTCGACCGCATCTCATTTCTATCGTCTATCGTATATCGTCCATCGTCTTAAACTCGCATTCCATCCGAATCGCCCGGCTTAACAACTTTTCGTAGCGGCCGGCCGGGATTTGAATCGCGCCTAAGCTCGTGAGATGAGATGACGGAAGCTGCGCGTCGAGCAAGTCAAAACCCTGTTTGCGTAGCCGCTCCACGAGAGCAACCAATGCCACCTTGCTCGCATCTGTCTCCCAATGAAACATGCTCTCACCCAAGAACGCTCCGCCTATTGCCACTCCATAAAGCCCTCCCGCAAGCTTTCCATCGCGCCACGATTCTACGCTGTGGGCCCATCCCGTTCGATGAAGCTCAGAGTAGAGCTCGACGAATTCCTCCGAAATCCAGCTTCCCTCGCCACGATCCGCGCACGCGGACATGACCTCTTCGAATTCGGTGTCAACTCGCACCTCGAAAGCGCCCTTGCGAATGGTTCGTGCCAGCCGCCTGGAAATATGAAGCTCTTCCAGCGGCAGGATTGTCCGCGGATCCGGCAAATACCACTCGATCTCACCGGTGACCTCATCCGACATCGGAAAGATCCCGCAGCGGTAGGCATTCAAAACGCCTACGGGAGTGAATTCGAGGGCTGGTATTGTGAAATCGTAGATCACCTCGGTAATCGCATGACTTATTTCAGGGTCGGCGCTATCTTGCGGATTGTTTCCGCCGCGAGCTCGAAGTGCATCGGATCTGGCCGCGTAGAGTAACCCGCGCCCCAGAACCAGCCGTGCTTGTGAAAGAAGGGATACAGCAGGAGAATACCGCGTTGAACGACTTTGGACCCAAGCTCGTCCAGCTCGCTTTCGATCTGCAGATCGATCGCCGTTCCCCAGCTATGGTTGGAGAAATTCGATGTGGAGCCGCGAACCGCCCGGCAGCAGAACATTCCTGCGGACTTAATGGCGGCGTGCAGCTCGGGAATCGCAGTCTTAACTTCTGCGAATACCTGGGTCAACGAGTCGACCGCAGGAGTCAGTCCGGTTACCCTGAATGGGCCGACGTTAGCCGAGGCCATGTTCCGTTTTAGCTTCTCGTTCGTAATCTCCGAGCAGTCTCGCGTCAGCCGGCCGGGTATTCCAAGCAGCTTCTTCATCGTCGACGGGAGTGCCGCGCTTAGTCCGGTGTTCATATCCGTGCGCGCGGGGATCGGCACCATCTCGTGGAAATTTGCCATTTCGAACTACTCCTTTTTTGGCGGGTCTGTATGCGGTATGCGAAACTCGTAGGATTGCAGTCGTATGAATTAGCCGCAATTGCGCCGTCTATTCTAAATCATCCTATCCGCGAGAATTGAGCGACCAATGCTTAGTAGGTGAAACCAAACCCTTCAAGACGATCCATACAACGGCTTAAACTGGATGAGTTCTTTCTGGCGGCTTGTAGATCCCATTCGTCCCGAATAAATCGCATGATCTCAGTAACATAAATCCGGCCTACTCGCGCCGTAGATCCCACGTCGGGCACACGACCATCTCGAATTCGTGCATGTCGGGACCGCCGCGCAAGATTCACGATGTGAAGCTTTGGATGTTCAATCTGCTCCGGGTTGGTCGGGATCCAATCAACTGGGACGCCAAGGAATCCCGCAATTCCTTGGTAATCCGCGAGCAACCAACCCTCAAGGGCTGTTACAGCGACACGAAGCACCATTTGCTCGTTCCGGTTGGGAAGCCAGTTTCTTAGAAGGTCAGGCGGACAAGAAAAGGATGTGTCCGATTGATCTACCAAACACAAGCAAGCTACTCCGAGTGCTGACTGATTGTAAAGGCCAATCCGGACTCTAATATAACCGATACCGCGTTTCGGGAAGCATACCCCCAGTGTATGGCCGGTACTGCTTAGAAGTTTCGTCCCCAATACCTCGTCCGTTGGCCCCTCAACCAAGAGATTTATGATGCTCATTTACCGAATGCCAAGGACATTTGGAGAGCATCCCGTGGGCCAGACTTCGGTAATACAACTTCAGCAACTGATAAACCGGCTCTAAGCAATTCAAGTTCAGTAGGATCATTCATCGGCGACTTAAATAGCGTTCCCTCGGCTCCAGGCTCCAGTCGTAGAACTTCGCTTCCGCCAATCGACTCATCGCTGAGCAATTCCGGTGAATGAGTGCTAACAATCACCTGCCGCCGCACCTTGCGTTCTCGGTTTACGCGTTCTATCAACTGAGGCAGGAACCTCACGACTTCTGTGTGCAGTGAAAGCTCGGGTTCTTCCATCAACAGCGGTCCATTGCCCTCAAAGAGTGTCCACAGCAGCCCGAACAACCGTAGTGTTCCGTCAGAGAATTGCGCTTCGTTTTGTTTACCAGCTCCTGGCCTCCAATGCTCGAAAACGCCGACGAGGTGAGGAACACCAAACGCATCGCGTTGCGTCTTGATTTCCGTAAGTTTCGGGGCGGCAACTCTAAGGGCAGCAAGGATTTTCTTGAGTCTTGATTCTCGCGTTCTTGGCGGAGTCCCATCCACACGCTGAAGGAAATCACGCCCATAAGGGTCATTCTCGATTCTTGCAGGCGAGAACCCCTGGGGATCTCGAACGACTTGTGGCAACAGGTGCTGGTAGCTTACGCTTTGGAAAAACTGTACCACCGGACGAAAATCTTGATTTGCACTCGTCTGCTCAAGGGCGGTTTCGGTCAATCTTAATGGATCTTTGATGTCGTCCGCATTTGGGCGCTTAACGATAGTCTTGCCGTCTCGTTCAACTCTCTCTTCTTTAATGATAGGCCTTCGAAGATTGTCCTGATTGAACGAAAGTCGGTACCGCCAGATGCTCTTGTTTATGTCATCGTCGATCGTTGCCTCAATGATGACATCTGAATATCTCCTGGCGGCTAGGCACCGGATGGCAGACACGCCGCCTCTTAAAACGTCTGCCGCTTGTTGAAGACCCCCACCTGAGATGCTTAGGTCACGCAGGAAACGGAAAACGTCTAGGAAGTTCGACTTGCCTGAAGCATTCGGCCCGATCAGGAATAGCCGAAAACCAACATCGACATCGCCGTCCCTAAAATTCTTCCAGTTTTCGATTCGCAGTCTTGAAAGATGCACGATTCTGAACTCCGTTTGCGAAGAAGGACTGGTTGGCTTAAGTTGAGGTTCCTTTATTATGGCCCATTTACGAGATAGCAGAGCATTCGCCAATCATCGCGACAGGACTTGCTGGCTGAGGAAAACTGGAGTGCTCGAGATTCGAACTATCTTCATCGTGACAATGCGTTCGTCACGGGTGTACTTTTTCGTTTCGCTCCAACATTCCGACAAATTGCTCTATGCGTTTGCGGCGTATCTCCGGTCTCTTCGCGTCTTGAATTCGAAACAGACTCGCGTACCTGCTCACACTATTGAGCGTCGCAAAGAACGACATGGCCGTGGGATTCTTATCCAACTCAGCTTTAATATCCTCCGGCACCGTGGCGTTGCTCTGAGAATCATACGCCGAATCCCACCGCCCGTCCTGTTTCGCGCTCTCCACGGCTGCCAGCCCTGCCGGTTTCATTTTGCCCGATCGTATAAGCTCCTCCGCTTTCTCGCGATTGATCTTCGACCAGATGCTCTTCTTCCCGCGCGGAGTAAACTCTTGCAGCCAGGTCGATGCATCGTGGCTTTTCTTCTGTCCGTCGATCCAGCCATAACATAGCGCAGCCTCGACCGCCTCCTGGTAGGACACCGACTGAATTCCGGAGCCTTTCTTTGCCAACCGCAGCCAGAGGCCAAACGAAGAATCGTGATTGTCGTCGAGCCAATCCGCCCAATCCTCGGAGCGCTCGAATACCAGCTCGGGGAGGTCGCTCGACGGCTTTAGCGTGGCTCTCACTAGAATTCCCTCAAGGCTGCACTAGGATCGGGGTTTCACAACCAGGAAAAACCCCGTCAGGTAGAACCTGGTTTCCAACTGCTCTCGCGTAAGCAGCAACCTTCCCGCGATCGGATC
>JBGPOG010000183.1:0-7934 GCA_041487935.1 Chthonomonadia bacterium
ATGGATGTCCGAATCAGTCGACTGCTCGGTCGTGCCGTCACTCATGTAATGGACGAGCACCGGTTTTGGATTAGTGATGTCACCGGGACCGGTCCAAGGGAATACAATCGGGTCGTAGGCGACGCTTACGGTTACCCCGGCTTTAATCTGCGCACTCGCCACCGTACTCGTGATGTCAAAGTACGTGCCCGCGAAGCTGAAGCCGCTAGCCGGCGCTACCGGTACGCCGGAGAGCGGAGCAATAGTTGTCGTACCGCTGGACGTGCCGGCCGGGAAGGTGAGCGAGGTGTTTCCGTTCGCCGCAACGGTCACCTTCCCATCGGAATCTGTGGGAGTGTCCGAACTGATGGCAGACGGATCGATCACCGAGATAGAATCGCTCTGCCAGTTCCCCACGTAGACATATCGATTGCCTACGCATACGCAGTCCGGCCATTCGCCTACAGAAAGGGCCCTAATGAAGTCCTTAGGATCGGGCGCAAGCCCATTCACGTTGATCTTCGTTCCGTCGAGGATCAACAGACTGCCGTTACCGATAGGGACAGGAGCGTCGGGTGGGGCGTACAGTTCACCCAGCGCAGTCACATAGATTGTATCGCTTGGGGTGACTGTGATCACGGCCGGGTGCGTGACGGGGGCGTTCGTCTTGGGATCGACGAGGTCGAGAGTGATCTGCCGGGGCTGGCCGCCGAGATCTAGGTCGTACGGGTCGATGATCGTGATTTTTGCGTCCCAATAATGGAGCACATAGACGCGGCCATTGTTAGGATTCACTGCGATATTGGTCGGCGAGAGTGGGACAGAGATGGGGTCCGCCTGTGTATAATAGCCGAAGGAATCTAGCGGTAGGACTAGGATATTGGGCTGGGCGTTTTCTAAATCCGGTACGCCGCCGAATGCTCCGGTTCCATAGAACACATTGCGTGTTGAGTCCCAGGCAATATTGCCGGCACCGGCAGTTCTACTTAGCTGAACTTCGCTCCAGTAGCTGTTCACGATCAATTCCTCTGCAATACCTGCGATCACCCCACCGCCACCGAGGGCTACACGTATGGTTCCGTTGGGCAGTGTGGCAAGATTCGTCGCGCCATTTGGATTAACAGCAACGCTCGTGTGACCACCCAATGGGCTCCATGCGTTGTACATGTACGGCTCCCAACTTGGCCACCAATTTACCCGCCCGTTATCGGGTGAAAGGGCGGGCAACGGGTCAATGCTTGCGGCGGCATCGAACGTAAAGAACGCGCCGGTGATACTCCCGTATGCTGGTACCAACAGCTTGTTGGTTGCTTCGTCCAGTACTAGGGTGGCGGAGCCGTCCTGAAATGAGGGAAACGACGCGATCCTCTCGTTGGTCGTGCCATTGAAGACCCCACCGCCCGTACCCAGAGGCGGTTCTCCGTTCAAGCTGGAAAGGACATACATCCGGTTTAGGCCGCGATGAAAGACGATAGATGAGGGGGTGGGAAACGCGATAGTCTTGTCCTGCAAGACCAGCTGACAGTGGCTAGGTTGCACTGCCACCCCGAAGAGTAGAGTGGCAAGCACAGTCAATACGGCGAAACGAAGCGGATGATGGGTAAGCATAAGTCCTCCTTGCAGTTGCGCCCGCGGATGATCGATCGGGCGCGGGAACAGTGTGTGATGTTCTGGCAGCCGTCAGGGTGCTCACGGCAGCCAGGCGGTAACAAGATAGGAGCTATGATAGCGGGTGACCGTGAAAGAAACGCGAACAATTGGGGTTGGACGAAAAAAAAGTTGTCGTTGCCTGAGGAAGGTGGCGAATTGAGGTCGCTATTAAATAGGAGCCTTTACACTCTCATGTGGTGGACACGCAAAAGGATCTCCCTGAAGTAGTCATCGCATTCATGCACGCCCGCGATCGCATCTCAGATGCCGTCCGCTTCCGATACACAGGCAAGGGCCTGCGCGTGCGTGAGAGCCGCACCGTTCTGCCATGCGGCTTGATATGCTTCTTCTCCCAGTGCCGATCGAGCGGCCTCAACGCGGCCCAGATGGCCGGGGCGCGAATACGGAGGGATATACCCTTCCACGCCCCCATACCTGGTGTCGAGGTAGCCCAAGGCTCGGGCAGCCAGATCCGCGCGCCCGCGGACGATCTGGATATAGGCGAGGTCGGCGATGTCGTGCGGGTCTTGATAGTCTGAAACGATCTGGCGAAACAACTGCATAGATTCAAGCTTTAGGCGCAGGGCCTCGTCGGCATCATTGTCAATAGCGAGAACGCTGTACCGCTTTTGGATATCGGCGAGCATATAAGTGTCGCCAAGCTGAAGTGCGATCTGCTTGGCTTCGTGGAGCAGTTCCCGTGCCCTCGAGCTCTGTCCGAAGCATGTCTCCACGACTGCGAGGAGCCGCTGTTCTCGGCAGACGAGTCTTAAATCGCCATATTTGCGGCCGATCGCGAGGGCCTCCTCGAACCAGGGGCGGCACCGGTCAAAGTGGCCCAGATTCAGCTCGATGAGGCCCATTATTGCGACAGTTTCGGCAATCCCGGGCTCGTCCTCCATCTCGCGGCTCAGAGCCAGACTTGCCTCCAGGTGACGGAGTGCATCGGCAGGGTCGCCTTCGTCAAACAGCAGAACGCCAATCAAATGGACAGCGCTTGCCACGAGTTTCTTATCGTCCAAACGCTCAGCTTCCTGTCGACCCTGTTCGATAAGTCTCCGCGCCTCAGTATAGTCTCGTTCTTCGGTATAGTGGCAAAGAAACCTTTGGAGCCGACCTGCCGCAAGGAATACCTTTATGCGGACTCGCGGCGACACATTGATAAGATCCTTCGCCAGCAATCGGAGCAGGTAGTCGCTGCCGACGGTCAAGCGGTCACCCGTGAGCCAATATTCAAGTAGCGCCGCCGCCATTTGCAAACCCGGCTCTAATCCCTCCGGTACTGTTAGACACCATTCCAGGGCGGCGCACAGATTGCCGTCCTCGGCCCGCAGCATGGCGAGCCAGGTCATTTGCTCATGCCCTCCTAACCCTGTCTCGGCAATCTCCGCAAAGCTGAGAAAGTACAATGTGTGGCGTTGCTGCAAATCCTGTCGCGAACAAGTATCCAGACACTCCGTGCCAAACTCCCGCATGGTTTCCAGAAAGCGAAACCGCGAACCATGAGAAGTCTCCTCAACGATAACCATCGACGCTTCGTGAAGTTGTTCGAGCAATCCGAAGGCATCCGGTTCCTGGCAGACTTCCCTTGCAGCTTCGAGGGTCCAACCGCCTCGAAATACGGTCAGCCGGCAGAAGAACTCCTGAAGGTCCTTCGACAGGAGCTGGAAGCTCCATTCGATCGCCGCCGCAAGTGATCGGTGCCGATCGCCAATATCTCGCTTTCGGCTGACAAGGAAGTCAAACCGTTTGTTAAGCCCTGATAGAATCTGGCCTGGCGCGAGCACCTGCGTGCGGGCCGCGGCCAACTCCAGCGCGAGAGGGATACCCTCCAATCGCCGGCAGATGCTTACGATCGTCTCGGCATTGCGAGGAGTGAGCTGGAAGTCCGGACGGACAGCTTGCGCCCTGTCAATAAAAAGACTCACGGAGGGCTGCGGCGATAGGCTTTCAACCTCCACGTTGGAATCCGGCAGCGGCAGAGGCGATAGCGGAAACTCCCGCTCGCCTGAGAGGTCGAGCGTCCGGCGAGAGGTAGCCATGGTTTGCAGGCCGGTGGCGCGTTCCAGAAGTACTCGAATGGCGGCTGCTCCTGCCTCTACGATATGTTCGAGGTTGTCCAGTACGAGAAGAGATGGCGCAGCACCGATCCTCGCTGCCGCCTGTTCGAGCGAGTCCATACTGGGTGAAGGGGTCACGCCGAGAGTGTCGAGGATTGCCTCACCAATAAACCGGCCGTCCGATATCGGAGCCAACGACACAAACCAGACTCGCCCCTCAAAGTGCGGAACAAGTCGCTCGGCGACCTCCACAGCGAGCCGTGTCTTCCCGCACCCGGCGACCCCAGTCACGGTCACAAGCCTCGCGCCGGACCGTATCCGATTCTCGAGCCATTCAATTTCCGTTTGCCGGCCGAAGAATCTAGTGAGCCGCAGGGGCAGACGCGGCAAGTCCGTTGCGCTCGCTGTTTGCGATTGCACTGGGAGCACAGGGACAACAATATCTCCGTCAGTACCGGCGAGCCGATCATACTCTTCGGTGATCCGTTCATGGATCTCAGCCAATCGTCGCTGTTCGACGACAGCCCAGTCCTCATAGTAACCCGGCAAGAGCTCGCTTGAGTTGAACTCCAAGGACCGCGCCAGGGCCTTTCGACGATCGGCGGCGGCGGTCGCCACTCGGGCGGCGTTCACGGCTGCCAGGAAGTCCGCGACATCCGTGCTAACTGCTGCAGCGTTCAGCCCGACCGCGAATCGGTCCGCTTGCAATACGATGCCCTGCGCCGTTCCGGGCGGTTCCAACTGCCTCATCAACATAGAGAGCGCCGTCCTGAGGCTCACTCGGCCGGCCGCAGGATCTCCTTCGGGCCAGAGCATCTCGATGAGGATCTCGCGCGGGTGGCGCCGACCGGCGAAATAGGCCAGATACGCCAACAGAGAGGCATTCCGTTGTGTGCGGAATCGCGTGATTATCCGATCTCCCACGCGAGCACTCAAGTGGCCAAATAACTCAATGCGTATTGGCCGATTCATGGTCATCCTCAGCAGTACATTCTCGAAAACACGTCAGAACAGCATTCTCCTTAATGCATACACCTACCTGCTCGAGAGCGAACAAGCAACCGCCCAGAATTACGTCATTTTCAGACCTCTCCCAGCCCTGGGAATCTGGATCATTGACAGGCTAACTTGATTTGTGTTACGGCAAAAGGATCAAGCAGTCGGTATAGATGAGCAATTCCCATCATCATTTATCGCCGCTGACGCCTGGCCGAATTCAGTTATCAAGAGGACAGGCAAACGAACAGCGTGCAATGCTGCTTTCCAGCTATCCCACAGACTACGAACAGGAGGTTTAGTAACATGAGAGCTTCTTCACTTCGCATCCTGATTGTATTTTCCCTCTGCGTGCTGGCGCCGGCGATCCCGTCGCACGCCGCCGACTGGCCCCAGTGGCGCGGCCCGAACCGCGACAGCAAGATCGCGGGGTTCACCGCCCCTGCCACCTGGCCGAAGGAGCTTTCACAGAAATGGAAGGCCGCCGTTGGCGTGGGCGAGGCTTCGCCCGCTCTGGTGGGCGGAAAGGTCTACGTGTTTGCGCGGCAGGGCGGAGATGAGGTCACTACGTGCCTGGACGCGGACAGCGGCAAGGAGATTTGGAATGACAAGTACGCCGCGGTTGAAGTGACCGGGCCTGCCGGCCAGCACCCGGGTACTCGAAGCTCGCCCGCGGTGGCCGAGGGGAAGGTCTGCACATTGGGAGTTGGCGGGGTCGTTTCGTGCCTCGACGCGGCCGGCGGCAAGGTCGCCTGGCGCAAGGATACCAAGGCCTGGCCCAACTTCTTTACATCCTTTTCTCCGATCGTCGTCGAGGGGAAGTGCATCGTTCATACAGGCGGTCGGGGAACGGGATCGATTGTTGCCTATGATCTGGGAAGCGGCAGCGAAAAGTGGAAGTGGGACGGCGAAGGTCCCGCGTATGGCTCGCCTGTCCTGATGACGATTGGCGGGAAGAAGTCGGTCGTGACGCTGACGGAGAAATCCATGGTGGGGATCGGGGTTTCAGACGGCAAGCTCCTCTGGCAGACTCCGTTTTCGGCCGGAAGATACAACACGGGCACGCCCATCGTGGACGGCTCCACGATCATATGCGCCGGGCGATCCATTAAGATCGAGAAGGAAGGCGGCGGTTTCGTCGCCAAAGAGGGCTGGAAAGGCGATCCTCCGAACAATTTCAACACGCCGGTTCTGAAGGATGGCCTGCTGTACGGACTTTCGCCGAGGCGCAACTTCTTCTGTGTAAACGCCCAGACCGGCGAGACCGTCTGGACCGACATGACGCCGCGCGGCGAATGTGGAGCCGTTCTCGACGCGGGTTCCGTCATGCTCGCGCTGACCAGCGACATGAACCTGGTTGCATTCAAGCCGGGTAAGGAGTACTCCGAGCTCGCTAACATCAAGGTTGCGGAAACACCGACGTGGGCGTATCCCATCGTGGACGGGAAGAGATTATTCGTGAAGGATCGGGATTCTTTGACGTTGTGGACGCTTCCATAGCCGGCGAAAATGTGGATTGGAGGCTTCTCGATATGCCTGACGATCGACTGGGCAATCACCTTGTCTACCTGCTCGAGGGCGGAGGCGCCCATCTCAACTTCGAGCAGGCATTTGCGGATATTCCGAAGCACCTGCGCGGAGCGAAGCCGCACGGTGTCTCGTATACCCCGTGGCGTCTCCTGGAGCACCTGCGGATCTGCCAGTGTGACATCCTGGAATTCTCGCGTAACCCCAGCCACGTCTCGCCGCCATGGCCCGAGGGATATTGGCCGGATGGCGATTCGCCTCCGGATGAATCGGCCTGGGAGCGGAGCATGGATTCGTTCCGGAGCGATCTTATGGATATGGTCAATTTTGTCCGTGATCCGACAGTGGACCTATACGCGAGAATTCCGTGGGGTGACGGCCAGACGATCCTGCGGGAGATACTTCTTGTGGCGGATCACAACTCGTACCATCTCGGGCAGATGGTCGTCGTACGCGCTCTGCTCGGAGAAGAACACTCCTAAGGACAAACGTCAAAAGCAGGTCCCTCACAACGACGGTTCGGGATGACGGGAATGCTGCGTTTTGTCATTACATGCAGCGTGTTGCCGGCAGCATCAATTGCTCGGAATGAGCTGAGGCGATGAGCTTGCTACGCGGGGTCTGAAGGCGTCGCGGTGCGGAGCAGCAGCTCCGGATCCGCGTCGATTTGCCTTCCGGCTGGGCGCAGAAGATTGGCCTCCGGCAGGGAGTTAGTAAATGCCCGGAGGAGCGTCTGGCTATCCCGGTTCTGCTGGGCGCAGCTTTCCAGGTACGGGAGACATTCATTAGCCGCTTCTACGACGCGGCGTTCGCGCAGTGTGTTTGGGCGCTCGCCTGCGAGTTCGCGGACATGTCGCAGCGCTTCCACATCTCCCACCTGTTCCAGGCACGCAAGGATCGCGATCAGGAAGTCCGGATGGCGGCGCGCATCCGACAACTTGAGTGTTTCGTACAACACCGCTCGCTGCGCCGCACTCAATAGCTGCGTGTCGCTTGACTTCAACCTTGGAAGCAGGCGGGTGAGCGCAGACATCGCGAGATGCCTTATTCGTTCATCCGGCCACGTCATAATCTCAACCAACGGCCCGACCGTCTGAACGTCGTCGACGCTCGCCAGCTTGCTCGCAATCCTTGCCTGCTGGGGTGTGAGGGTCAACAGGTATAGCTGTGTCGCCAATGCCGCGCCAAGACCAAAAAACGCAGAGAAAAACGTGTTCCCCACTTGCCACTGCGCAACCGTTTGATAGAGCGTATACGGCACAATAACACTCCAGGATGCGAGCAGGAAGCCGAATCGCATACCCGGACGTTTACTACTTTCCGCTTCGATTTCATCCAACCAGGCCTGCGTTTCAGGACTGAGTTGGCTGACGGGTGTTTCTGGGCGAGGGATCGCTGAAGATAAACACTGTTTTGGCCCTCCACTCACAACCGTTTGGCGGGCGAGGCACTCCTCGAGTATGGGAAGGCATTTTCTGGCCACGTCACGAACACGCCTGATTGCCGACGTGATACCGAGTATTCCGGCAAGCCGTTCGGTACCAACCAGCGCCTGCTCTTCGTCGGTCGCCGCCCCGAATTGGAGGATCGCAGCAACGAGGTCGGGATATACGTGGGCGTTCCACACAGACAAATAGTCGAAAAGCAAGGCCCTCCGCTCGCTCGAAACGGTTTCACCGGCAACGTGGTTCAGCGTCGGGAGGATCGTCGTAAGCCGCAATC
>JBGPOG010000184.1:0-7913 GCA_041487935.1 Chthonomonadia bacterium
CTGATATGGAGACACTACACCAGGTCCATCCGTTCGCCGACGGTCTTAGGAAATACGGAGAGCGCTTCTTTGATTGACACAGCGCCGGGTGCGTAATGAGCTTCGGGGTTCCGGTTGTCTATGAGGACGGGCCAGTCTTAGTAGCGAACATCATTCCCGATGCGCTTTACTGTCTGCGCTTACGTTCCGCCGATCAGCCTCTGCCGGTAATGCTCATCCGGCCTCGTGTGAATCCGGGCTACGTTCTCCGGGGTTAAGAATCGCGGCCCGCCGAGGGCATACGCGCCGATCAGAATCCGCGCCGTCTTCACGTACATGCTCGTAATCGTTTCCACGTCCCGTGTCGTCTTGCCGCAGGCAATGAAGCCATGGTTCTCCATCAGGATCACCTTTGGCGCCATGTTGTGCTCCTCGATGAATTCGTCAACGCGCTTTCGTAGCGTCCGCGCAAGCGGAATGCCGGGGTCGACGTACTCCACGTAGCACACCGCCGGCCCACAGCAGACGATCTCGTCCGGGAACAGCCGGCCGCTGACGGCCTCCCGCGAGACCTTCGAGCAGAGAATCGAGTTGACTGCCGATGGATGGGTGTGACCCACGAAGTTCACGTCCGGTAATAAGAGCAAGTAGGCATGGAGGAAGGTTTCGACCGACGGAAGGGCCGATGTAGATTGGAGCGCGCTGGGCTCGTCCCAGTCCAGCTCCTCCTTGCAATCCAACAGCGCCTGGCGGACTTCCGCGTCGGTCAAGTCTGATCCGTCAAGCACCGCCAGCGCTCGCGGCATTGAAACCGCGACAAACGTACCTTCGTCGGCCGTCCGAAGCTCCTTCCCACTCGCCTTGACGAGAAAGACATCCTTGTCCACCAGCGCGGAAGTGTTCCCTTCGCCAAGAATGGCCAGGTCGCGAGCCGGGTCGCCCAGGCTGCGCGAGAGGGAGATGAGGTCGTTGAGGACGGATGAGAGATCAGGCATAGATGTTATCCTTGAGGCGATCGCGTATTCAGGCGTTCAGGCATTGTCTTTCTGGCTCATTATAGCTCATGCGAAAGGGGTCTATTGTGCGGGGCATGGCACAACCGTTCCAAGTTGACAACTTTTTGCTTAACGTTCATACTTTCGCGTAACCCCAAGCGGCTGACTAACCGCGACTTGCGAAAGCGAGAATGATTTTCTCAATTTCCGCGCCGGCTTTATTGATAGGACAATATGATTAGCCACGTTTCAGTCAGGTACTTCAAACGGTTCGGTTCAGAGCAGTTCGATCTTGACAAGCATATCGTGCTTGCGGGCCACAACAACGCGGGAAAGACCTCATTGCTGCAAGCCATTTCGGTATGGAATTTGGCCCTCCAGAAATGGATGGCTGTGCGCGGCCCAGAAACGAAATCGAAAGCCAAACAACGGACCGGCGTTCCGATAACTCGTGGTGAATTCAGTGCAATTCCACTTCGCGAAATGAAGTTGCTATGGACGGACACTAGCACAGCCCTTAAACGGGAAGAACTCCATGAAGGGCAAAACCTTGGAATCCCACGCCCGCTAGTAATCGAGCTCAGGGGCGTATCAGAAGGACAGACATGGAATCTTGCGTTCGAGTTGAGATATCAGAGCAGCGAACTCATTCACGCCAAACCATCTGAAGAGCATCTTGGAAACGTCCCGCGCGCAGCTTCGGATGTGCAGATCGTTCACGTTCCTCCGTTTTCCGGTATCGGGACTCAGGAAACGGGGCACGACCGGGCGTATCAGGACATGTTGATCGGCCAGGGTAAACCTGGAGACATACTGCGAAACCTGTTGAATGAACTTTACACCAAGTCAGATCGCGCGCATTGGAATGACCTGCAGAATCAAATAAGAGAGATTTTCGGATATACCCTCCTTCCTCCACAGTACGAAAACCGGCCATACATACTCTCCGAGTATCTTCCTGGGGTTGCATCGCCCGGCAAGCACAACCTTCCCAGGCTCGACATTTCCAATGCCGGCAGCGGTTTTCATCAGGTCCTGGTTCTCCTCGGGTTTCTGTATGCTCGTCCGGCGACGGTCCTGCTGCTTGATGAGCCGGACGCGCACCAACACGTAATCCTTCAGAAACAGATTTACGACCGGCTTCGCAGCATCGCCGAAAAGCGTAATTGCCAACTGATTATTGCGACCCATTCGGAAGTTATCGTAGATAACACGAATCCCGGGCAAATCTTGTCTTTCTACGAGAAGCCGCACAGACTCGTCACGGATTCGGATCGGGATCAAGTGCGAGAGGCTCTGAAACGTATTACGGCAATGGATATTTTGAAGGCAGAGCCATCTCCAGGGGTACTGTACGTGGAAGGAGAGACAGACTTTAATCTCTTGAGGGCGTGGGCGAGTGTCTTAGGCCATAGGCTCGCCGTAACATGGTTTGACAAATTCCCTTACTGGCACAGCAACCAGGGCAGAAACCCTCGGGAAGCGCGCGCGCACTTCTTTGCGCTCAGGGCAATCAAGCCTGATATTCGCGGGTTTCTCCTATTAGATGGAGACAACCGGAATCTTGCGGATCGTGAGATTGGAGCCGACGGATTGACGATCGCGCGCTGGGATCGGTACGAAGCCGAGAGCTACTTACTCCATCCTGACACCCTCTTGCGTTATATTTCCGCCGAAAATGGACCGCTCTTCGCCGCAGCCGCCCAGAACTACATGCAGGACGAGTTGCCTGGGGCAGTGCTTCGCAATCCACTTGCAGACCACGATTACTTACGCAGAACTCCGGCAAGTAAGACGATCCTGCCCGGGATACTTGAAGCGGGGCAGGTGGCGACGAAAAAGAACGAGTACTACCTCATTGCCGAGCAGATGCTGCCCATTGAGATTGCCGACGAAATACGTCGGAAGCTTAACGATATCGCATCAACATTTGGAGTTGCCAGTTAGAATCCTGTGACATGTCCAGGTACATCGGTCACGCGTCTGCCAGAGTCATTCACGCATCCGACTGATGAAACCAGCGACATCTGCGCCCGTACAGTCACTCGGAGTCCGTTGTGATCTATTCCAAGCCTGCACCACCTATCCCGTCCGAACCGGAGAATCCCGAATGCGCACCATTACCGCAATTCTTCTTTGCGTGTCGATACTTAAGATTGCGCCTGCCCAGACTCCGCCGATGCTCTTCCAGGAGCCGACAGCAAACTTGACGCATATCGTTTTTTCGTTCGCCGGCGACCTCTGGTCGGTGCCGCGTGCGGGTGGTGATGCCATTCGGCTAACCACGGGGATCGGAATCGAGACAGATGCCTGCTTCTCGCCGGATGGCAGCCAGATTGCGTTTACAGGCCGGTACGACGGCAATCCGGATGTTTTCGTAATGCCCGCCGCAGGCGGCGTACCGCGCAGATTGACCTATCATCCGGCGCGGGATGAAGTCGTCGGCTGGACTCGGGATGGGAGGCGCATTCTCTTCCGATCGCCTCGGCTGAGCAATTCCCCCGTTCCGCGACTGTTTACAGTCTCTGCAGATCCGAATGCGGGAGGATTGCCGGAAGAAGTGCCGCTGCCGATGGCGATGGAGGGATCTTATTCTCCGGACGGCGCCCGCCTGGCCTATGTCCCGACGCTGCAATTCCAGGCGGCCTGGAAGCGGTATCGCGGCGGCGAGACGAAGCCCATCTGGATCGCGCAGCTATCCGATTCAAAGATCGTCGAGAAAGTCCCGCGCCAGAACTCGAACGATTTTTGCCCCATGTGGGTGGGAAAGCGCATCTACTTTCTTTCCGATAGGAACGGGCCCTTCACACTGTTCCACTATGACGTGGAAAACCGTCGCGTGACCCAGGATATCAAGAACAGCGGACTGGATATGAAGTCCGCCTCCGCGAGCACCGATGGAACCGCGATCGTCTACGAGCAGTTCGGCTCGATTCATCTATACGACATCAAGTCCGGCAGGGAGAACCCGGTAAATATCCGGCTTGCCGGAGATCTTCCCGAGGTGCGGCCAAAATACGAGAAAGTAGCGGGTTCCATTGCTAATGCCGCGCTTTCGCCGACCGGCGCAAGAGCGGTGTTCGAGGCGCACGGAGAGATCCTGACCGTGCCGGCGGAAAAAGGCGACATCCGGAACTTGACCAACACGCCCGGAAATGCGGAACGCGATCCTGCGTGGTCGCCCAATGGAAAGTCGATCGCCTATTTCTCGGACGACTCCGGGGAATACGCACTGCACATTCGCAGCCAGAATGGAACGGATGAGGTCAAGAAATACGACCTCGGAAATCCGCCGTCGTTCTTTTACTCGCCGGCCTGGTCGCCCGATAACAAGAAGATCGTTTATCACGATAAACGTTTGAATCTCTGGTATATCGACCTGGAGAAGAAGACCACTGCCAAAATCGACACAGATACTTACGACAAGCCGTTCCATACATTCGATCCCGTCTGGTCGCCAGACAGCCGGTGGATTGCGTATTCGAAGCAGCTCAAGAGCCACATGGGGGCGATCTTCACTTATTCGCTAAAGGACAACAAAACCCATCAGATTACAGACGGCCTGAGCGATGCCCGATTTCCAGTGTTCGACAAGAACGGCAAGCATCTCTATTTCGCCGCCAGTACGGACGTCGGCCTCGGTGCTGCGTGGCTGGATATGTCGAGCATTGCCCGTCCCGTCTCCAGGAGCGTCTACGTGGTCGTCCTGGCAAAGGACCAGCCATCTCCGCTCGCGCCGGAATCCGATGAGGAAAAGGTAGCTCCAGCGGATAAGCCCGCCGAAAAACCGAAGGACGCGAAAGAACCCGCGGAGACCAAAGTTGATATCGAGAACATCGACCAACGAATTCTCTCTCTTCCCATCCCTGCACGAAACTACATCTCACTGATGAGCGGGAAGGCGAATACTCTACTTTTGATCGAGGCGTCGGGAATTCCTCGAGCCGAAACGCCCGCGGGAATGTCGGCGAGCAAATTCGACCTGACGACGCGCAAAACCGATCGCCTTCTATCGGGCATTAGCGGCTTTACCGTATCGTTCAACGGCGAGAAAATGCTCTATAGAATGGGGCCAGCCTGGTCCATCGCCGGTACCGCGGCGGCGCCTGGGCCGGGTTCCGGAGCGCTGAGGACGGCAGACATGGAGGTCTATGTCGATCCGATGGCCGAGTGGAAACAGATGTACCGAGAGGTATGGCGAATCGAGAGGGACTTCCTATACGATCCCGGACTGCACGGGCTCAAGCTCGCGGAAGTCACGAAGAGGTACGAACCGTACCTTGCGGGACTCTGCAGCCGTGCCGGCCTAAACTATCTCTTCGAAGAGATGCTCGGTGAGATCACGGTCGGCCATATGTTCATCGGCGGAGGCGATCTGCCGCAATCGAAGGCCGTGCCGGTGGGACTGCTCGGAGCGGATTATAAAGTAGAAAACGGCCGCTATCGATTCGCTCGAGTATACAGCGGCGAAAACTGGAACCCCCAGCTTCGAGCGCCGCTCACCCAACCGGGCGTCAATGTCAAAGCCGGAGAATATCTCCTTGCCGTAGATGGCCGCGATGTTTCCGACGCCGAAAGTGTCTATAGCTTTTTCCAGGCTACCGCAGGCAAGCAGGTTAACATTAAGGTGGGACCAAATCCGGATGGGGCCGGCTCTCGCGAAGTCACCGTTCTGCCCGTTTCAGAAGAGTTTGGTCTGCGGAACCTGGCGTGGATCGAGGACAACCGCCGGATGGTGGACAAGCTCACGGGCGGACGCATCGCATACGTCTACCTGCCGGATACGTCGGTCGGCGGGTATTCCAATTTCAACCGATACTTCTTCGCGCAGGTCGGCAAAGAAGGCGCGATCATCGACGAGCGATTCAACGGCGGCGGAAGCATTGCGGATTATATCATCGATTACCTTCGCCGGCCGCTGCTCAGCTTCTTCACTACACGCGAGGGAGCGGACTTGCCGGTACCCGCAGGCACGATCCAGGGTCCGAAGGCGATGATCGTCAACGAATACGCCGGATCGGGCGGGGATGCGCTGCCGTGGATGTTTAGGCAGGCAAAGATCGGCCCGCTGATCGGCAAACGGACCTGGGGCGGGTTGGTGGGAATATACGATTATCCGACCCTTATCGATGGCGGCCGTGTTACGGCGCCGCGTTTGGCATTCTTTAACCTGAACGGGGCGTGGGACGTTGAGAACCACGGCGTTCAGCCGGACGTCGAGGTCGAGATCGACCCATTTCTCTGGCGCCAGGGCCACGATCCGCAGTTGGAAAAGGCGGTGGAAGTGGTGATGGAGAACCTCAAGAGCCATCCGCTGCCGAAATACAAGAAGCCGGCGTATCCGGACTATCACAAGGCGGCAACCAAGTAGTCGGGGCCGGTTGCCGTCTTAAGCGGACGGAAGGACCGTAGCCCGTGAATTGATTCACGGGACTCGTGCCGTCTCCCACCTTGCACAGAGTTCGCTCCTCGACCGTCTTTCTTCCACGGAATGAAATCCGGGGCTATGTTTTCCCGTCCCTGCAGGACGGCCAGGCGAGCGGAACAAGGTTGTGCCACAGACCTGAAGATCTCAATTCCGTCTCCTCAAACCCCATTTTAGGTTTGTTTTAGACCGGACTAGTATCCTTACGTCATCAACAACACACCGTGCAAACGGGATGACCAAAAGGAGCTAATCCAATGAAAACCCTCAACATCCAGAAGATATTCGCAACCGCAACCCTACTCTCGCTGTTCGCCGCCGGACCGATCGCCAAGGCCAAGGCAGATACCCTGCCGGACCTGACCATTCCCTGGATCGCTGCTCAAAACTATACGACGACGACGTACATTCTCGGACGACCGGTTACGATGTACTGGAGCAAGTCGATTATCTTCGTTCGCAACGTGGGTACCACGGCGTCTGCGCCTTGCCACGTCCAACTGCAGGTTCGCTGCTGGAGCAATAACGCTCTGATAAAGACTTACACGGCCAATGTCCCTTCAATCCCTGCCGGCGCTACGATAGAGGTAGACGTAATCGTCTCGCAGAGCATGACCAATTTCAGGGACCCAAACACTTATATGTTTGGCGTGGCCGATTGCAACAACGAAGTACGCGAGTCCAATGAAAACAACAACACAGGTTATTCCGGACCTGGGGGGCAGGGTGGTTAGGCTGCAAGAAAACCCGCTCTACCTGACCGGCACGGCCCGCAACGCGAGGGATACGCGATGCGGGCCGGTCAACGCCGGCGGGAGGAGATTGCCCGGCTCAAGCGCAATGTGGTTCCTGCCGCACAAACTCTGTGGAATCGCTCGCTCGAGGGGACTGCCTTGGCTCAGCCGTGGAGAATCGAAATGTTTGGTGGACTGAAGGTCCGCAACGGAGATTTCGTCGTCTCTCGGTTCAAGACTCACAAAACCGGGGCTTTGCTGGCCTTCCTCGCCTTTCACTGCAATCGGGCGCACACGCGAGAAGCGCTGATCGACATGCTCTGGCCTGATTCGGACTTGACCCAGGGCCGGCCCAGCTTGAGCGTCGCGCTTTCGTCGCTTAGGCATCAGTTGGAGCCCCCTGGCGCCAGAGCGGGCTCAGTTCTCCTTACGACGACGGCAGACGTGCGAATAAATCCGGATGCAATAACATCGGATATGGCGGAGTTCGAAGCTCTTCTGGATCGCGCGAAACAGCCTTCACAGGGTATCGAGGAAATGTCGAATCTGACTCGGGCGGTCGAAGTCTATGGCGGCGATCTATTGCCCGGTTACTATGAGGACTGGTGTTTATTGGAGCGCAATCGTTTGCAACGGTCGTACATTCAGGCGCTGCGACGAATCGTGCGCCGGCTGGTTAAAGATCGCGCGCTTACCCAGGCAATCGTCTACGCGGAGAAGGCGGTTGCCGCCGATCCCCAACAGGAAGAGCTTCATCGCGACCTGATCCAGCTCTATGCC
>JBGPOG010000185.1:0-7912 GCA_041487935.1 Chthonomonadia bacterium
ACGAGCTCCGAGACGCGCAGCCGTTCTTCGTCGATATCCATAAGCGCCACGTGCGATTCGGCAAGCTCCTGAAAACTCAGGATATCGCCCAGGAGATTCTTCGCAAAAACCGTGCTGCCGGCGCCGATCAATGTGATTTTGGGCATCCGTCTCTCCCGCTATGGCTTGATTTCGTAATCGACAACGATGACTTCGGATCGGATCGGCGCGAGGAATCTCTTAACGACCTCCTGGTGCGCGGGGTGGGGGCCATAGGCTTCCAGGGAGGCGCGATCCTTGAATCTGACAACTAGCCCGCAATGGAACCCTTGAGACCGTACCGAAAAGTTCTCCCCGCACGTCAGATCGACAATTCCCGGAATCTTGTCTTTCAGCTTATTAAGAGCCCCTATCGCAGCCGCGATTGCCTCCGATGGCGCACCTTCGTTCCATTTGAAGAGCACGAGGTGGTCGAACATCTGAATCGATCCTTTCTACTATTCTTCCGGCAAAGACGCGACGATCTCAGCCACAGCCTCGCCGGTAGTCGCCCTCAATTGAGGGTGAGACAGCTCCGAAAGTCGTTCATCCGAAATCTCGAGATCCGAGAGCCACCCTAATCGGCCCAAGACAGCAATGGTTGCCGGACCGAGCGCCCGTGTACTTCCATCGATGACTTTTACCGCCATCCCCGCTCCGGACGACCGGTCCGCGAGGCACAATAGACCCTCCGCCCCAGTCTTGGCAATGATTCGTCCGTCCGTGGCCTGCATGAGCCTGACGTCTATCCAGTCTTCCGAGCCTATCAACTCCGGAAACGCGGCCATGGCAGCCGGAATTCTCTCCCAGGGCGCGCCGGGCCGCACAAGTTCAGCGAACGCCCGCGCCATCCCAATCAAACTCAGGCCGAAGGTTGGAATGCCGCACCCATCCACGGCAGCCGGCGGTTCGCCGAAGCCGGACAACTCCGCAATTGTCCTTCGGATAAGCATTTGCGCGGGATGATCAGGCTTGTAGTATCCATCCGGATCGGCGCCCAGCATCTTGCCGATCAGCAGAATTGCCGCATGATTTCCTGAGCACCCGTGCTTGAGAGGGGATTCAGGCAGTCCGGGAATGCCACATACGAGATTGTCCGGAAGATAGCCGCTCAAAGCTAGAACCGAGGCCGCCAGGGCAGTGTGCCGAGGAAATCCTGAGTGAGACGCACAGCAGATGGCGATCTCGTCAGACGCGAGCGGCAATGATCTTGATTCTTCGAGAGTGAACAGCGGTATCGCTTGTAGAGGCTTGGCCGCAGAACGCAGAGTTGTGACGTAATCCCTATCTCCGAAGGAGCCAAGAATGGCCCCGGACGGGCTAACGGCAACTGCATCGACCTTATGGACGCTTTCGCAGATCGTGCCTCGCCGGACTTCAACGACGACCTCTGAATTATTCGAAGTCTGCCGTGTGGAATGAGCCGCCATCGATTCACGCTTCTCCCTGGACGGAAACCGCCGGGAATCAGTATAGCGGGCGCGGATGTCGGAGTCAATCGAAAAGGCGGGTAAAGCGAAAAGGCGGGTAAAGAACCAAGTGGTGGTTGTCGATTGGAAAAACTGCTAACGCGAGGCCGGTGCGATTTGCGGCGGCACAAGGAGAGGCGTCGCGGGGCGGCTACCCGCCATCGTCCGGGATATTCCCCGCGGAAACTCACTGATCCACGGGGAATAACTTGCGCGAAACCTGGCAGAGTTGGCCCTTACGCCGCAATCGGCATCGCGTCCTCGGAATGGCCGAAGACTGGCGATACGCTTCCGTCCGGCAAAACCAACTCGATGGCATGGATGCGATCCAATCGAAGGTCTTCTATTTCCGTAACGAGAAATCCGCCATACATCGGCACAAAGGTTGCGTCGTAAATTTTGGATACGGTTCGAATCACATGGCCTTCGCGGTCGGTCCAGTAGACCGCGCAAGTATTACCTATCAACTTCTTAGCTTCCGAGATCGGCATAATAGAGCCTCCAATCGAGTGACATCGGTATATTCCTTGGGTGGAGGCACCCGTCGATACGGTGGAAATACCAGGTTCCAGAGGGTTATTGTCAAGACCGGTAATTTCGCGGGCCGGTAAAGATACCCGCAATTTAATGCGACGCCCGGCGTTCATATCACGTATATCGAATTGGTTAGTGCATCGGGTTCCTCTATTATCGGGCAAACGAAAGGGTCGTAGAAACAATGCATCGACTCAGGGGGCGGCGCGGCGCTCCCGGCATGGATTTGGGCGCTGCGATGATACTTCGATCGTCAAACGGAATTCCGATGCTGCCCGCGCGCGCCGCGGAGGCGGCAGCCCGCAATATACGGAATTCAATTCTGGACCAAACAGATGTCGTCATTGTCACTAAAGACCCCGAGCTTGCCAGAGGGATTGTTTTGCCATGGGCGCGGGTAGCGGGTGTGATTACCGAGCAGCCACAAGCAAACGTCGAGAATCGCGGCTGTCCGTCAGTGAGTGGGATCGCGAATCTACTCGAGATCGTTGCCGACGACACGCTGATCCTCGTGGATGGTGACCGCGGCATCGTGCTGGTGGATCCGGACGCCGCCGCCGTCGCCGGATACCAGGCCGAGCGGGAGCGGATCGCCCCGCGCAAACGAATCTTTGTGGACTTTGCCCATCAGCCTGCCCATACCACCGATGGACGTCAAATCCATGTTATCGCCCAAGTAAATAACCTTCAAGAAGCGGAACAAGCCGTCGAACTCGGAGCGGATGGTCTATTGCTTCGTGCAGATTGTGGCTTGTTTATGCGGGGCGCCTCGGACGATGAGCACTTGAAATCGCTAATCTCGGTAGTGGACCTGGCGGGCGGGAAGCCGATTACAGTGGCCGGGAATTTTGAAGCTCTTTCCGTGAGGGCGCTTTTGCGGGCTTCCATTCGAGGTGATATTACGTTTGCTCTCAGTATGGATGATCGGGGCGATAATATCGAGCCGGTCTTGGCATACCTGGATGAAACCAAGGATGAGCTCATTGACCTGGAAATCGAATTTGCGGAACCCAGGATCGCAGCCAGCGTCGATCTAGCCGTAGGGGTGCCGGATCTCGAGGGATTGCCAATTAGCAGGATCGTGGTCCGTCCGGTGATGTTGGAGGGTCGGTTCTGTTCCAAGGATTTGCAAGCGATCGATCGGCTAACTGCTGGGGCTGCACGAACCCTGGTGCCGGTCGAATTAGTTCTTCCAAATTCGGATGCGGAGTGTGTCGGGATAGCGATCGGATTGGGGGCCGCGGGTGTCGTCGTTGGGCCGGAGGATATCGCGCATGTGAAGGAACACATTCGAGAGGTCGATACGGCCACGTGCCGTTCACATCTCTATGCTCCGCCTCAAGAGGATATCAAGTAAGCGGAAAGTATATTCTGTAACAACAGGCCGTCCAATCGGGACGGCCTGTCTGTTTTGCGCGCCTGGGGCCTTCTGATTTAACCGCGGCCGCGTGGACGGGTCGTGGTGGTCTTGCGGAAAGTGAAGGGCTCTCCTTGGGCGGCTGCCCAACGCTTCTTCTCATCCTCGTCTAGCACGGCGACGGCCTTTTCTTCGGCGTCTTTCTTAATTGGCTCGATCTTCTTCTGCACGGGAGCAAACAAAGCCTCGACGTCCGGAGGGCCAGTCTGGTTGGGCCGTCGAAAACCTTGACCGCCGGCAGCCGCGCCAGGCGTTGCGGCAGGACCAAATCCGCGCACGCGCATGTCTGCCATGAAATCCTGCACAAAGTCTTGAATCTTCGATTGGAAATCGCCGTTGATCCTAACGATGGCGATTCGGTGCTCTGAAGAGATCTTGACCTCGTCTGCTACCCGCTGATCTGCGAGCGCCAGCGGTCCGCGGAATTGCAAATCCAATTCGTGCAGCCGCGTGACCTGGTTGGGGCGGAGAATCTCTTCGACCTTCTTTGTCAGTTCGCCTTGGAATTGCTGCACTTGCGCGCGTATGGTGGCCGTTAACTCCTGCATCTTCGCCTGCCGTTGTTCGGGAGTTAGGTTCTGGAGCCCTTGAAGGTTTTGCTGCATCTGTTCCCGGATTTGCTGCGGGGCTGTGCCTTGAAGCTCTTGCAGCGCTGCTCTTTGCCTGAGGTCGAGGTGGATTTCCGATTGGACTTCTTGCCGCATCAACAGAGACATGGGATTAGCGGTCGGAGGCGCGCTGAATTGGCTCCCGAACCCGCCTGGAAAGCCTTGCGCAGTTACCGCAATTGGCGTTACGGCGAGAGCCGCCATCGCCAATATATACGTAAGATGGTTTCGAATCATGGTTCTCAATCCCTCCAATACTCGGGCGATTTCACAATCGTTCTCTAATTGGACGGAGGCGTTGGAATCAGGTTACATCCGCGGTCGACGAAGAACAATCCGGCTGCCATTCCTTAATAGCGGAATTAGTAGGCAGTGGGGAGGATTGGTGAGGGCGCTGGGATTCGAACCCAGGACACCCGCCTTAAAAGGGCGGTGCTCTACCGGCTGAGCTACACCCTCCCGGCTGCTTGGGCTAGTATACCCCAATGACGAAATCGAAGCGGGGCGATCGATCGTCAGGTTATCGGTCCTGGATAGGCCGGATCACCGGCCCGTCCAGAACCGGAACAAGAGGCGTTGGGACGTTCGCGTTAGACGTCGGATTCTTCTCTAAGCTGCTCTTCGAGTTCGGCCGTGAGATCTTCTCCCAGACCAAGCTCCGAGGGATCTCCAAGGCCGAGCAGGGCGGCGGGAAGCAGATCGTCCACAAGATCGGCTTCCGGGTCGAGCGCGAGTTCGTCCTCTTCTTCGGAGACCTCGGATTCAGCGTCGAGCTCCGCCAAGGCGCGGCCGGACGATGAAGCGAACGCCGAACCGACTGGCGGCACCTCCAGCTCCTCAGGCATCGGGAGTATGATGCGATCTTCCCGAACGGGCGGCTCAACCACGATCTGCTTGATCTCGCCATCGACCGGCGTACCTGGCTCGAGACTCCTGTATCGCGGCAGGCCGGTCCCGGCCGGAATCAGCCGGCCAATGATCACGTTTTCCTTCAGGCCCACCAACTCGTCCTTCTTTCCGCGGACCGCGGCCTCAGTAAGGACACGCGTTGTCTTTTGGAAGGAAGCAGCGGAAAGGAAGCTATCCGTCGCCAAGGATGCTTCGGTGATTCCGAGCAGCACCCAGTCTGCGGAAGCTTCGGCGCCGCCACGTTCTCTTAGGCGGGTATTCTCGTCCTCGAATGCGAACTTATCGACGATTTGTCCCGGTAGGAAGGCCGCGTCGCCCGGATGGCGGACTTTGCGCTTCTTGAGCATCTGCCGGACGATGACCTCCACGTGCTTGTCGTTAATGTCGACGCCCTGGCCCTTGTACACGGCCTGGATCTCGCGGACGAGGTAGTCCTGCACACCCCGAGGCCCTTGAAGTTCGAGCACCTTTTGGGGATCGAGCGGGCCGTCGGTCAGCCGGTCGCCCGGCATTACACGGGCTCCCGGGCGCACCTGCAGCTCGCCGCGGTACGGAACGAGCGCCGTCTTGCGCAAGACAACATCCGCAAGCTTCAGCTCTTTGATCTTCCGGTACATCTTTTCCGTCAGGTTCTCACCCATTTTGCAGATGACGTCGCCGCTGTTCGGATCGAGAATGTCCGCCCCGGCAGTCTCTCCCACGAAATGCGAAGGCGTTTCATCGATCTTGATCGGGGCATGCAGCACCACGTGCCGCAGCCCTTTGCTCTCGATGGCAACGACTTCGCCTGCCAGCTCAGTGATGATCGCCTGTCCTTTGGGTTTCCGGGCTTCGAAAAGCTCGACGACCCGCAGGAGCCCGCGAACCTGATCCTCGAGCACCTTCAGGACAGCCTGTACCGAGCGAACGCGCTCGCGCTCCGATCCGCCTTCTTCTTCGAATGTGACGAGGCCGCGGCGAACGTCTTCGTGAAGCTCGCGAAGAGTTGTCTGCCGCTTCTGTTTGACGTTCGCGACGCCGGTCAGGTGCTTCCCCGCCACTCCACCCGTGTGGAAGGTCCGCATGGTAAGCTGGGTTCCCGGCTCGCCGATCGATTGAGCGGCGATAATCCCGACCGCCACGCCGATATCGACGAGCCGCCCGGTTGCAAGGTCCCTCCCATAGCAGTGGGCGCAGATTCCTTGCCGCAGCTCGCAGGTCAGTACCGAGCGGAGGCCGATCCGCTTCAGGCTCTCGCCGCCTGGAAGTTGGCTGACCGACTCGATCACGACGGACATCGGATCGGAGATCTCATGGTTGACCTCCACCAGACTGTCGCCGGCCTTGTATGCCTTTTCGGAAATCGGATCTGTGTAGTCAATCGGGCAAACCAGATCCTCGATCGTGAACCGGCCCTTGATCCGCTCCCCGAGCTTTTCGATGACCTCGTCTCCCTCCAGGATCTCTTCGACGTATATCCCTGCCGTGGTTTCGCAGTCGTGGCCTCGAACGATCACGTCCTGAGAAACGTCGACCAAGCGGCGGGTGAGATAACCTGCGTCAGCCGTTCTGAGCGCCGTATCCGCCAGGCCCTTTCGTGCTCCGTGGGTAGAGACAAAGTATTCGAGCACGTTCAGGCCTTCATGGAAATTAGACTTGATCGGAAGCTCTTCGATCAGGTTGCCGAATGGGTCGGACATGAGTCCGCGCATTCCCGAAAGCTGGGTAAGCTGCTTCGTGGATCCGCGGGCGCCGGAGTCCGTGATCAGATAGATCGGATTGAAGTGGCCGATGCCATCGAGAATCGCGTCGGCGACCTTCTCGGAAGCCTCCATCCAGAGATTGAGAACCTGCTGCTTCCGCTCACCAACCGTGATGGTGCCACGGCGATACTGCTGGTTCAGTTTGGCAACGCTGGCTTCGGTTTGCTTCAAGATCTCATCGCGTTTGGCAGGGATGTCCATGTCGGTCATTGAGATCGTTACGCCTGCGGAAGTTGCCTGTTTGAAGCCAAGGGCTTTCAACTCGTCGACAAAGGTGATCGTCTCTTCTTTCCCATGGCTGCCGTAGACTTCGGAAACGACTTCAGACATGCCCTTCTTTGTCATGGTTCGGAAGAGGTACTTATCCGTGTATTTCAGCTTCGACGGAAGAATCTGGTTGAACAACAACCTCCCCACGGTGGTCTGTTTGCGAACGTCGGAGCCGTCTTCGCCGCCGTAACCAAGAATTTCCGGGCCGCCGTTTCGATCGACGCGCACCTTAATCGGCTCGTGCAGCCGAATCCGGCCCGCGTCGAACGCGATCATGGCTTCATCGGGACTTCCAAAGATGTAATCGTTTGGCCTTGCATTCTCCTCGATCGTCGTCAGGTAATACGAGCCGAGAACGATGTCCTGGACCGGAGCAACGATCGGCCGTCCATCTGCGGGCGAGAACAGGTTATGGGTCGCCAGCATGAGAATGCGCGCTTCAGCCTGGGCATAGGCCGAAAGCGGAACGTGTACGGCCATCTGGTCCCCGTCGAAGTCCGCATTAAATGCATGGCACACGAGCGGGTGAACCTGAATCGCCTTGCCATCCACCAGAACCGGCTCGAACGCCTGGATTCCCAACCGGTGAAGGGTGGGGGCGCGGTTCAGCATCACCGGATGCTCGCGAATGACCTCTTCGAGCGCATCCCAGACTTCCGGCTTCATCTTGTCGATCATCCGCTTGGCCGTTTTGATATTCGTCGTATAGCCGCGTTCCACCAGTGTCTTCATGACGAACGGTTTGAACAGCTCTAGCGCCATTTCTTTCGGAAGACCGCACTGGTGCAGCTTGAGGTGTGGGCCGACGACGATAACCGACCGGCCGGAATAGTCGACGCGCTTGCCGAGCAGGTTCTTGCGGAAACGCCCTTCCTTGCCTTTGAGCATGTCGGAAAGGGACTTGAGCGGCCGGTTGTTAGAGCCTACTACCGGACGCGTACGGCG
>JBGPOG010000186.1:0-7873 GCA_041487935.1 Chthonomonadia bacterium
CGAAGGCGTAGAGATGGTGATGCCCGGCGATAATATCACGATCACCGGCGAGCTCGGCCAACCCATTGCGATGGAAGAGGGACTGCGGTTTGCAGTCCGTGAAGGCGGCCACACAGTGGGCGCCGGAGTCGTGAGCAAGGTGATCGAATAGAGAAGGAATCAGGGCCAGGAGGCCACAAGATCTCCCGGCCCTTTTCTTGCGGTTGATGGCTGATAGTCGATGGTTGATGGTTTTGCACCCATGCCATCAACCATTAACCATGAACCATCAACCAGGAGAGACAAATGGCCGTTCCCAAACGGGATAAGGTGAGGATACGCCTTCGCGCGTTCGATCATCGCATCCTTGACCAGTCGGCGGAAAAAATCGTAGAAACCGCGCGCAGGACGGGCGCCCGCATCAGCGGACCAATCCTGCTTCCCACGGAAAAAGATATTGTCTGCGTGAACCGCGGGACGACAATCGACAAAGAGTCCATGGAGCACTTCGAAATGCGCACACACAAGCGCCTAATCGATATCCTGGAACCCGGCCCGAAAACGATCGACGCGCTGATGCACCTCGACCTGCCGAGTGGGGTGGATATCGAAATAAAACTGTGAGTGGAGAGTGGTGAGTGGTATTCGGCATCGGTCCTTTACTCACCAATCACCACTAACCACTCACTCTGGGAGAATGAATTGGTAAACACAATACTGGGCAAGAAGCTCGGCATGACCCAGATCTTCAATGAAGACGGGTCGGTAACGCCGGTCTCCGTGATTGAAGCAGGTCCCTGCATAGTCACGCAGCTCAAGAGTGTTGAGACGGATGGATATGTCGCCGTCCAGGTCGGCTTCGGCGAAGTCCGGCCCAAACACATCAACAAGCCGCAGATGGGACACTTCAAGGGGGGACTCAAAAACCCCAAGCATCCCGACGTCGAGCCACGCCGGACGCTGCGCGAGATTCGCACGGCTGATATTTCCGATCTGGAGCTCGGTCAGGCGATTACTGCTGTCGACGTGCTGGAAGAGGGCGATCGAGTAAAGGTCTCCGGAACGTCCAAGGGCAAGGGGTTCGCGGGCGTGGTCAAGCGCTACCACTTCCATGGCGGCGACATGACGCACGGCTCGATGATTCACCGCAAGCCGCAATCCAGCGGAGCCACCGACGCTGCCCGAACGTTCAAGGGCACCAAGAAGCCCGGCCACATGGGCAATAAGACGGTAACCGTGCGCGGCCTGACGGTCTGGCAGGTGGATGGCGAGAAGAACCTCGTCCTCATCAAGGGAGCAGTTCCCGGAGCAAACGGCGGCCTGGTTACGATCAGCAAGGTTTAGGAGACGACAGATGCCAGAAATATCACTTTACAACATGGACGGCAAAGAGATCGGCAGCCTGTCGCTTCCGGAATCGGTATTTGGCGTGAAACCGAATGTTCCGCTGATTCACCAGGCGGTGACGACCGAGGAAGCCAATATGCGGCAAGGCACCGCCGATACGAAGACTCGCGGCGAGGTCCGCGGCGGCGGTAAGAAGCCCTGGCGTCAAAAGGGCACCGGACGCGCGCGGCAAGGCAGCACGCGATCTCCGCAATGGCGTCATGGCGGCGTGGTTTTTGGACCGCATCCGCGAAGCTACCGCAAATCGTTCCCGGTGCAAATGCGGCGTGGCGCGATGCGTTCCGCTCTCTCCGCAAAGGTCGCAGATGGCGAAGTGATCGGGATCGACGATCTCAAGCTCAGTGAGATCAGTACCAAGCAAGCGGCCGGCACTTTCTCCAACCTGCCGGTTACCCGCGAGGTCAAGACCAAATACTACAACAAGACCGAGAAGGTCGATCAGACCAGCGTCCGTCCGCATAACGTGCTGGTGATTGTCCCGGAATACGATCGGGTGTTGCTCAAGTCCGTCAAGAACATTCCGCACATTACGCTGCGTTACGCGCCCAACTTTTCGGTGCGCGATGTGGTTGCGGCTGGGCGAATCGTGCTTGCCCAAGGGGCTGTCGACAAGATAGAAGCGGTTCTCGGCGCGAAAGAGGCCGCGACGAGTGAGGAGGTGGCGCCCTGATGAAAGATCCGTTCCAGATTATCGAGCGGCCATTGCTCACTGAAAAGAGCATGGACCTCAGCCACCACGGCAAGTATACGTTCAAGGTACTGAAGGACGCTAATAAGATCGAAATCGCGGACGCGGTAGAGCAGATCTTCAAGGTCAACGTCGTCAAAGTGAACACAATCACCGTCCGCGGAAAGAAGCGGCGCGTGGGCCGCTATCCGGAAGGCAGGACGAGCGACTGGAAAAAAGCGATCGTCACGCTGAAGGACGGGCAAGCGATTACTTTATTTGAGGGACTGTGACGATTTTCGATTTTGGATTTTTGATTGGGTCCTAACGGATGGACGAGCGCGAGTTCAAGAAGCGAACTTATCGATTTGCGCTGGAAGTCATAAAGTTGGTCGACAGTCTTCAACGCAAGCCGTCGAACCTGGTTATCGGGAAGCAACTTTTGCGGGCCGGAACGGGTGTTGGCTCAAACTACCGAGCATCCTGTCGAGCACGATCTACCGCCGACATGATTTCGAAGCTCGGAGTTGTGGAAGAGGAAGCGGACGAAAGCATTTACTGGTTGGAGCTTCTCGTTGAATCGGGTTCGCTGTCTCCAGACGCAGCGAAGTCGTTAATTCAAGAAGCAAACGAATTCATCGCGATGACAGTGTCGTCGATTCGAACGCTGCGCGACCGCAAGTAGCCGGGTTGGATTGGGGATTCCAAAATCCAAAATCCAAAATCCAAAATGGAGTCTTCTGATGCCTTTACGACAATATAAACCAACAACTCCAAGCCGTAGGTTCCGATCGGTTTCCACATATGCGGAGATCACCTCTACAAAGCCCGAGAAATCATTGCTCGAGCCGATCAAGGGCACCGGCGGACGCAATAACGAGGGCAAGATCACGGCGCGATTTCGGGGCGCGGGCAACAAGCGGATGTACCGCATCATCGATTTCAAGCGCGACAAGACCGGGGTACTAGGCAAAGTCGCGACTATCGAATACGATCCGAACCGCTCCGCCAGAATTGCCTTGATCCACTATGCCGACGGGGAGAAGCGGTATATCCTTGCGCCTGTGGGTCTGAAGGCCGGCGATAAGATTATTGCCAGCGACGATGCGGACATCAAGCCGGGCAACTGCCTGCCGTTGAGAACGATTCCGGTGGGCACGGTGATCCACAATGTCGAGATGACTCTCGGCAAAGGTGGACAGCTTGTGCGCAGCGCGGGCGCCGGCGCGCAGCTCATGGCGAAAGAGGGGAAGTACGCCCAGGTTCGATTGCCATCAAGCGAAGTGCGCCGCGTGCTCATCGATTGCAAGGCGACGATCGGCCAGGTCGGCAACATCGAGCATGAGAACGAATCCTGGGGCAAAGCCGGCAAGAGCCGGTGGCTCGGTAAGAAGCCGCACAATCGCGGAGTAGTGATGAACCCGAGGGACCATCCCCATGGCGGCGGCGAGGGCAAATCGCCGGTCGGCCGCAAGAAGGGTCCGGCCACACCCTGGGGCAAACCCGCGCTGGGATACAAGACGCGGCGAAATAAATCGACAACCAAGTTCATCGTCCGCAAGCGCGGAGCGAAGTAGGTTGATAGTTGATGGCTGATGGATGATGGATGATAGTTGGCGGACGAACCATCAACCATACTCTATCAACCACCAACCAGGAGAACCAAATGGGTCGTAGTCTGAAAAAAGGGCCGTACGCGGATCCCAAATTGCTGAAGAAGGTCGAAGACATGAACGCGCGGGGCGAGAAGAAGGCGATCAAGACCTGGTCCCGCCGCTCGACGATCTTTCCCTTGTTCATCGGCCACACGTTCATGGTGCACGATGGGCGTAAACATATTCCGGTATTCGTGACCGAGAACATGGTTGGCCATAAGCTCGGAGAGTTCGCCTTGACTCGGCTGTTCCGTGGCCACGCCGGCCAGCAAGTGGAGCGGCGCTCGCGAGTTACTTGATATGTGACCGAGTGCAATATGTAGCTTGCAGCACGGATGTGGTAGGGACGAAGCATTCGAGCGGTTGAGTTTGCGTTCAACATAATGTCTTGGCGCGAATGCTTCGTCCCTACAGCGGGCAATGTGTTCGCAGCTTGTTGGATAAAGAACATCCAGCGGCGATGCGCTTCTCAATTCAATGAGATTCGACATTGCAGCCTGCGATGAGATCGCGGGGACTGTCCGCTCCGGCCAAGGGGTCTCGATCCCGGCCAGGCAGCGGGTCCGCATGAGGAGAAGTGAGGAAGATGGGAAAAACTGCTACCCCTCCAAAGTTCAGTCCGGTGCAGGCAGGGGCGACGGCGAAATACGTGCGCGTGCCGCCCAGGAAAGCCCGGTTGGTTGTTGATGCCGTCCGCGGCAAATACGTTTCGGATGCGCTGGCGATCCTGAAGTTCGTTCCGAATTTCGCCGCGCGAGCTATTGAAGACGTCATCAAGTCCGCCGTGGCCAACGCCGAGAACGGCCGGCCCGCCAACCCCGAAACCGGGCGGCTCATGAATCCGCTCATCGTCGATAACCTGAAATTGGTTCGGGCGTTCATCGACGAGGGACCTCGCATCAAGCGTCTGCAGCCGCGCGCTCAAGGGCGGGCCTATCGCATCTTGAAGCGGATGTGCCATATCAGCGTAATCGTGGAAGAGGTCGAGCCGAAGCCGAGGCCGGTCCGCAAGCCGAAACAGACGCGTCGAGCCGCCGCTCCAGCGCCGGCAAAGCCCGCTCAAACGAAGAAGGCTGCCAAGGCGGTCGAAAAAGAAGTTGCAAAACCTGTTGCCGTGGAAGAGACCACTTCGCCGGTTGCCGAAGAAGCTGCCGTTGAAACAGCGTCGCAGGCGGCGGAGCCCGTCGCAGCAATTGATCCGCCGGTGGATGAAGCGGAAGCTTCTACCGTCGCCGTCGCCGATGTGCAGCCCGCAGATAAGCCCGGCACTCAAGCAGAAGCTTCCGCGGAAGAACAGGCGGCAGATGAGATGCCGGCAACGGCAGCCGCCGAGGAACCACCCGCCGAGGACGCACCCGCCGAATCGAAGGCGAAAGAATAGGGAGGCCGTTTTGGGACAGAAAATCCATCCAATCGGATTCCGGATCGGCGTGATCCGTGACTGGGAGAGCCGTTGGTACCTCGACAAGGGGTACGCCGAGGCGGTTCACGAAGACCATCGCGTTCGGCAGTGGATCAAAAAGCGGCTGGCCAATGCGGCGATTTCCCACGTCGAGATCGACAGGCCGGGGGGCAAGGTCAAGGTGACGCTGCACACCGCCAAGCCAGGGATCATCATCGGGCGGGGAGGCAAGGGCGTCGACGATCTAAAAGCGGACCTCGAAAAGCTCACCAAGCGCAGCGTCCACGTCAACGTCCAGGAGATTCGCCACCCGGATATCGATGCTCAGCTCGTCGCCGAATCGGTGGCGCAGCAGATCGAAAAGCGAATTGCCTACAAGCGAGCGATGCGCCAGTCCATCATGCGGGCGATGAAGCTGGGAGTCAAGGGAATCCGCGTAATGTGCGCCGGACGGCTCTCCGGCGCTGAAATGGCTCGACGCGAACATCAGCGCGACGGTAAGATTCCGCTCCATACCCTGCGCGCCGACATCGACTACGGGTTTGCTGAAGCGGCTACGACCTATGGCAACATCGGGATCAAGGTATGGATATACAAAGGCGACGTGCTTCCGGGCGGCCAGCGCTTGACCGAGGCTGAGATCGTTCCGCGCAGAGAGGCTATGCGCGCAGAGAGAGGCGACCGTGGCGACCGTGGCGGAGGCCGGGGAGGCAGAGGCGGCCGCGGCGGACGCGGCGGCGGCGGCGGTGGCGGACGCGGCGGACGTGGCGGTCGCGGCGGCGCCGCCGGTTAGCGGCAAATGTTCAATGACGAATGCCTGATGTCCATTGCGGTCGCATCGTACACACCGTTATATGCATTGGTTATCCTGGCACTCAATGACGAATGGCGCGAAACCAGTGTCGGATGCGGAAGGGAAGCAGGACGGAACATTGGACATTGGACATTTGAAAATGGACATTGGAGATTCTCGATATGTTGATGCCTAAGAAGGTTAAGTTCCGGAAGCAGCACCGCGGCCATCGCCGAGGCAAGGCGTCTGGCGGCACTAGTTTAGATTTTGGCGATTTTGGCCTCCAGGCTCTTGAATCTTGCTGGATGACCGCCAACCAGATCGAGGCCGCCCGAATCGCAATGACCCGGCACATAAAACGCGGCGGAAAAATCTGGATTCGCATCTTTCCGGACAAACCCTATACAAAAAAGCCTGCCGAGACCCGGATGGGATCCGGCAAAGGCGCTCCCGAGGGCTGGGTGGCCGTGGTGAAGCCGGGACGGATGCTGTTTGAGATGGCCGGCGTGAGCGAAGAGCTCGCCCGAGAAGCGATGCGCCTCGCAAGCCATAAGCTTCCGATTGACGTAAAGTTTGTGCTGCGCGACAAGAGTGCAGTGAGCGCGATCGATGAAGACGCGCCTTTGAGCGCCACTGCAAAGAAAATCGCGCCGGCACAGCTTGAATCGGCTGAATCAGATGCCACCGAGGCAAAGGCCGAAACGCAAGTAGACGCTTCCGCAACTGCGTCACCCGCCGAGTTGTCATCTGAAGCGCAGCAGGACGCTACTGCAAAGGAACGGGCGGCGGAAGAGGCGCCCGTTGCCGGCGCAACGGAGGTAGACAATGGCTGAAGAAAAAGTGAAAGCCACGCGCGACCGCCTGCGCAATCTGACGGACCTGGAGCTGGCGGACGAATTGGCAAATCAGCGGCTTCGCCTTTTCAACTTGCGCCGCGAGAACACGACCCGGCAGTTGGAAAACACAGCCGCAATCGCACATGTTAAGAAGCACATCGCACGTATTATGACGCTTCAAACCGAACGGTTGATGTCTATAAGGTAAGTGTTAAGTGTTAGGTGTTGAGTGTTGAGCTTTGAGTTGAGATGCCGGTCCTCAACACTTGACACTTAATACCCAACACTCATTGAGTTGGGAGAGTTTGGATGCCAAGAGCAAAGAAGACGGAAACGGAAGAAGCAGCGCCCGAAGTCGAGGCGGTTGCGGCCGAAGCTGAGATCGCGCACGAGCCCGCAGCCGTTGAGGCCATTGAAGCGGTTGCGGCTGATGTCCCAGCAGCCGAACCTGTGGCGGAAGAATCGCCGGTTGAGGTTCCTGAGGTGGAGGCCGTCGCGGCAGAAACACCGGTCGTAGAAGAGACGGCTACGAAGCCGAAGGCGGCGCGCGCCGGCAAGGCCAAGCCTGCACCCGCGCCCGTACCCGAAGTTCCCGGATTGGTCAGGGGCCGGCGTAAAGCGCGGATTGGCCGGGTAGTCAGCAACAAGATGGAGCAGACAGTGGTTGTGGCCATCGAGTCGATGTTTCGCCATCCGCTTTACGGCAAGACTATTCGCCGAACGACCAAGTTCAAGGCCCATGACGTAAAGAACGAGTGCGGCCCGGGAGATACCGTCGAAATCATGGAAACCCGCCCGATTTCCAAAGAGAAGCGCTGGCGGGTGGTGCAGATTGTGGAGAAAGCGAAATAGTGGGATGTTCGAGTAATGGAGTAGAGGAGTAAGGGGAGTAATGCGTAAGCCTGTTCGATACTCCTTTTACTCCCCCTGCTCACCTTACTCCATATCTTCCCGCAGGAGATTGCAATGATTCAACCCTACACCCGCCTTCGGGCGGCGGACAATAGCGGCGCGCGGGAGATCATGTGTATCCGCGTGCTCAAAGGCTCTAATAGCATGGATGCGCGCGTTGGCGATATTATCGTGGGAGTTGTCAAATCGGCCACGCCCGGCCAGCAGGTCAAAAAGAGCGAG